>JBAULD010000593.1:0-3360 GCA_049578005.1 Polyangiaceae bacterium | reverse complement strand
GCCCTCACCTGAGCTTGCCGAAGCGCCATTCTTTCGCCGAAAATGGCCTCCATAAGCCTCGCCACGTCGGCATGCGTTCCGGCGTGATCGGGCCCCGCTGCGCGGTCGATGGCTTGCGCGAATTCGAGCGCGGTTGCGTAGCGTGTCTCGAGTTCGCGAGAAAGCCCGCGCGCAATCACTTCGTCGAGCGCCTGCGGGACCTGAGCGCCGATTTGCCGGAGCGTCGGAATCGGGCCGCTCATTACTTCTTGTAAGACGTCTACAGCCTCTTGCCCTCGGAACAGGCGTCGGCCTGCGAAGCACTCCCAAAGGACAACTGCCATCGAGAATACGTCGCTCTGGACGGTGCAGGAACGCCGCTTATCGATGCGCTCGGGCGCGAGGTACGCAAGCTTTCCTTTGACCTCGTGTGTTCGAGTCGTTTGAATGCGGTCCTCGGCCTTGGCGATTCCGAAATCGGTCAAGTGCGCGCGGCCGTCGCAACCGATCAGTACGTTGTGGGGGGAAACATCCCGGTGGATGATTCCCAGGGCCTTGCCACTTTCGTCATGCAGTTCGTGGGCAGCGTGCAGACCTGCGAGCGCGTCGAGGGCGATGCGCGTTGCCACACGAACGTCGAGCGCGCGGCCAATTCCCGAGAGCTCCCGCCGCAGCTCGGCGAGCGAGGCTCCTTCCACGTAATCCATCACGATGAACGGGGCGCCGCCGTCGAAGCCGAGCTCGCGCACTTTCACTACGTTCGGATGGTCAATCGCCGACGCAAGCCTTGCCTCGTCGACGAGCATCGCCAGAAACGTCGCATCGTTCGTGAGGTGCCGGTGCGGTCGTTTGACGGCGACCAGCAGCGGACCGGTGCGACGGTCCATTGCGCGGGCCAGCGATACCGTCGCCATTCCGCCCGAAGCAAGTTCGATGAGAAGCTCGTAAGCGCCCAGGCGCTCGGCGGCGGGAGCGTGGACTGGAGCGCTGCTGGCGGAGGAAGGTGTCGAAGGGGTCGACACGGCTTCACAAGCGAAGCACGCGCGCCTCGCTCCGTCGAGCAAACGAAATCAGGTACACTAAAGCCATGCGAATGCTATCGCGGGCGTCAGCGTGGTGCGATGTGTTTTCGTGGGAGCGCCCGGCCGGTTTGGCATTGCTCGCTTCGCTGGTCACATTCCCGCTCGCATGCGCCGGTGGCCAAGTCGTCGCTCAAGGAGCGCAATCGGCGGAGAACCCCAGCAGTCCAGCAGCGGCGCCCAGCACTTCCCCGCCGCAAACCGCGGACGCGCCGACCACAACCACCGAGACTCTCGACGCCGCCGGAGACCCGCACGGCACGAAGTTGGTGGAGAAGAGCGGCGATCCATCTCCGGCTGACGCACCTTCCGCCCCGAAACAGCCGCACTCCCACGATCCGGGCCGCGGTCTGGATGACATCAGAGCCATCGTCATCGCGCACCGCGGGGAAGCTCAAGCGTGTTACGACCGGGCGCTGGCTGACCACCCCGGCATCGAGGGCGATCTCGTCCTAACATGGACCATCGACCCAAAAGGAAACGTAACTCAGATTGACTCGGACGTGTCACGCAGCCAAATTACCGAGCCGCAGGTGCTGGCTTGCGTCTCGGATGTCATTCGAAAGATTCAATTCGCGGTTAGTCCCGGAGGCTTCGAAACGAGGGCATCCTACCCCTTCAGGTTCCGTCCTCGACGTGGAAAGCCGGCCCCCTAATTAATATTACGTTCGACGCCATGGGTAACGCCGTCGTACTGATTCGCGAATCGATCCCGGCACAAACTAAGCCACAGACTCTTACTTAAGCAAAGCATGGGGCCAGGGGTTCGAGGGGCGCGACCGCGCGCAAGAGTACATCACGTCGGCCGCGCTCCCTCGAACAAGAACCTGACGGAGCCCGACCTTCACGAATAGGAGGGGGGACCCATTCCTTATCCTATTCCTCTCCATCGTCGAGGCCGTGGCTCGACGTCGGAGCGCCGCCCAGGATCGACGGAACACCGGCCGGCGGGGCGGCCTTCCCAGCGGCCTTGGGCGCCGCCGGGGTCCTCGCTGCTGACCGAGGCGCCGCCTTTTTCACGGGCCTGGTGGCGGCTGCCCGCTTGGCTGGCCTCTTTGCGGCCTTCCGCTTCGCCGGCTTCTTCGCGGTCTTTGCGGCTTTCTTCGTGGTCTTGGTCTTCTTGCCGCCCTTCTTCGCCTTCTTGGCACCCTTCTTCGCAGCCATTGGAAACTCCTCCTGGTTGAGGTGAGCTAAGTGACGTATATGGTCACGTACGTCAGGTGTCAACGAAAATGTGTCGGCCACCCCACTCGGGGCAGCGCCCCAAATCTTGTGGTCGCGAGAGAAAGCTCGAAGTGGTGCCGTCACCTTGACCCCAAGGAGACTGGTCGATACCGTCGCACCGCTTCCGCAAATCCACCACGACGGTCAATGAGGGTCACCGATGGTCAACGTGAAAACCCGCGTCAGCCTGCTTCTAACCGCGTTAGTCGCGTGCTTCATGCTTGCCGGTTGCGGGCATAGCGAAGAGGAGTGGTCCCAGGCGCAGCGCGATATTGCAAAACTAAAAGCCGATCTGGACGTCGCCAACAAGCGCCACGCCGATGACGAGCAGCAATACGCCACTGCGCAGCAGCAAATTGCAGACCTCCAGGCGAAGCTCAAGGACGTGGGCGTCGACTTGTCCAAATCCAACGAAGAGAAGAACAAACTCAAGCAGGCAATGTCCGAATACGAGGCGCGGCTCAAGCAGCTTGACGACATGCGGGCCCGCTTCAAAGACTTGAAGCAGCGACTCGATCAGTTGACCAGCGTCGGGCTCAAGGTGGTCGTACGGAACAACCGAATGGTCATCCAGCTCCCCGGCGACATTCTGTTCGACTCTGGGAGCGACAAGTTGAAGGCGGACGGCAAGAGGGTTCTCAAGAAAGTAGCCGACGTCATACGAAACGACACGACGCTCAATGTTCGGAATTTTCAGGTGGCGGGGCATACCGACAAGGAGCCTTACGCCGGAGCGTACTTCGACAATTGGGGCCTGAGCTTGATGCGAGCACGCCAGGTGCTCGTCTTTCTCGTGTCGCCAGAGAAGGACGATGCCAAGGGCGTTCCGTCGGGCGGTGGCCTGAATACGTCACATTGGGCAGCCGCGGGCTACGGGGCGACGGATCCGATCGCGGGCACTCCGGAAGCCCAGACCCGCGACGAGATGCAAAAGAACCGTCGCGTTGAGCTTGTGTTACAACCGAACGTCGAAGAGATGCTCAATCTGAAGGATCTCGCAGGGAGCTGAGTGCTCCGCTCGTCAAACGATGCGTGTTGCCGCCATCGACATCGGCACGAATACCGTGCTGTTGCTCAT
>JBAULD010000592.1:0-31652 GCA_049578005.1 Polyangiaceae bacterium | reverse complement strand
GCTCGGCGCCGAGCTCCGAGTGGGTCGCCAGGCGATCGAGACCGGTCCTCATCCGAGGGAGACAGTGTAAGCGACCTCGCAACCATTTCACGCTCGCTTGCCGAGGACTCGCAACTCACGCCTTTTTCCCGTACGTTCTCCCTGAAGAGATTTCGTAGCCATGCGACGCGTCTTGGTGGTCGACGACGAAGAAAACCTCCGCCTGGTCTTGCGTACGCTGCTCAAGAAGCACGGCTACGAAGTGGAAGTGGCCGACAGCGGCGAATCGGCGCTGGCTGCCCTCGACTCGTTCGATCCGGATGTCATCCTGACCGACGTCCGCATGCCCCGGATGGGCGGCCTCGACCTTTTGAGCGCACTCAAGGCCAAACAGCACCCGGCGACGGTCATCGTGATGAGCGCCTACGGCAACGTGGACCTGGCGATCGACGCGATGAAAGCGGGCGCGTACGACTACGTCGGCAAGCCGTTCAAACCCGACGAAATCGTGCTCGCGCTGCGCAAGGCCGAGGAGCGGGAGGCCCTCCGGCGCGAGAACCGTGCGCTGAAAGAGCAGATCCACAAGGACAGCCAGTTCGAGTCGATCTTGGCCAAGAGCCGCGAGATGCTGGACATCTTCAGGACGATCGCGAAGATCGCCGACTTCAAGACTACGGTCCTCGTCACGGGCGAGAGCGGCACGGGCAAAGAGCTGGTCGCGCGCGCGATTCACGCGCGATCGTCTCGAAAGAACGCCCCCTTCGTGGCAATCAACTGCGGCGCAATCCCCGAAAACCTACTGGAATCCGAGCTCTTCGGGCACAAGAGGGGAGCGTTCACCGATGCGAGCGCCGACCGGCGCGGCCTCTTCGAGGAAGCCACCGGCGGAACGCTCTTCCTCGACGAAATCGGTGAGCTACCGATCAATCTGCAAGTGAAGCTCCTCCGCGCGCTCCAGGAAGAAACCATTCGCAGACTCGGCGATACGAAAGACGTGAAGGTCGACGTGCGAATTGTCACCGCGACGCACCGCGACCTCTCGGCCGACGTCAAGGCGGGGCGCTTCCGCGAAGACCTATTTTATCGGATCAATGTCCTCGCCATTCACGTCCCACCCCTGCGGAGCCGGCGCGAGGACGTCGGCCTGCTCATCGACCACTTCATCACGCGCAACAACGCGCGCCTCGGCACGAACATTCGCGGCGTCTCTTCCGAAGGGCGCAAGCTCATGCTCGAATACTCGTGGCCGGGCAATGTCCGCGAACTCGAAAACACAATCGAGCGAGCGATGGTGCTGGCCGACGGCGACGTGCTTCAGGTCGGCGACCTGCCCGAGCGCATGCGCGAGGTCCTCGATCCCGTCCAAGCGCACCTGGCGAGCGGCGAGCTTTCCGTGAAGAAAACGACCGCCGCAATTGAACAAATCCTCATCCGGCGTGCGCTCCAAAAGACCAAAGGCAACCGGACCCGCGCGGCGGATCTGCTCGAAATAAGCCACCGGGCGCTCCTTTACAAAATCAAGGACTACAAGATCACCGACCTCTAAAGGGGTATAATGGGCGCCATGAGCAAGCGGGCAAAGGTCGCGACGACGGTCTCTGTGGGCGGCTTGTGGATTCTGGCGTTTGCTGGCTGCGGCGGCGGAAAGCAAGCAAAAGCGCCGACGACGTGCCCAGACGGGACCGTGCTCAGCGGCGATGCTTGCGTCTCGGAATCGGCCCCGAGCGAGTCGAAGCCGACCGCGGAGTCGAAGAGCGCGGACGCCGATTCATCCAAGGGCAGCGCGAAGGGCTCGGCCCCCTCATCGGGCGCCACCGGCGGCGCGAGCGGCGATTCGGAACCGGTCGGAGGCGGATCCTACGACAAGGAAGCGGTGGAGGCTCAGCTCAAGCGCGCCGCGAAGCAAGTGCGGGCCAACTGCGGCTCGGCTTCCGACGACGAAGGCGCGAAGACGGGACCTTGGGGAAACACGACCGCGACGATCGTCCTCGGACGAAACGGCCACGTCCGAGAGGTGACCGTGCCCGCCCCGTACGGCGGCAAGCCCGTCGGCGATTGCGTCGTCAACTCGTTCCGCAAGATCCAGTATCCGCCGTACAACGCCTCGAGCGACACCAGCGTCAACTGGGACGTCCAAATCGTCGAGCCGAAGCAGAAGTAAGAGCGAGACGGCCGCGGCCCTGCGGCCGCTCTTCAGTGGTCGCCGTGGACGGGAGTGGACACGTCCGCCCCACCGATCTCGCGCAAGACTCGGTCGCGTATGAGGGCCAGCGGGGGCGCTCCGTGGGAGAGAAGGGCGTCGTGGAACCGCTGCAAGGAGAACTGGTCACCGAGCCTTCGCTTCGCTTCGTCTCGAAGAGAAATGATCTGGAGCTTTCCGAGCGTGTACGCAAAGTAACCAGGGTCGAACGTTCCTCGCACCGCCTGCTCGTGGGCCGTGGGCGCATCCTGGTGACAATCCTCGACGAAGCGCTTCGCGGCTTCGTCCACGGTCATTCCTCGCGTATGAATTCCAACGGACGCCGCAAAGCGGCAATTGCGGAGGAGTGCGCCACGGCGCATCGCGAGTTCGTTCGCCTTGTCCTCTTTGCCGAGGCCTTCCTCGATCATCATCTGCTCTGAATAGTGCGCCCAGCCTTCCACGAAGGCGTAGTCCCCGAACGCCATTTGCACGCGCGTCGGCGCCCGCTCCTGCCAGCGGCCCTGCACGAAGTGCCCCGGGTACACCTCGTGAATCGTCGTGCCGAGAAGATCGCCGAGCGTCCCCAGATACGCCTGGCGCTCCTTTTGCGGCCACGATCGATCGGGGATCGTAAGATAGTAAAAGGCGCTCTTGGCCGACTCGAACGGCCCGCTCATCTCGAGCGAAGCCGCGTTCCATCTCATGTAGGGCGGCGTCTCGCGCACTCTGGCGTCGTCGTTGGACACGATCGTGACGATGTGCCTCGAAACGACGAACTGCCGCGCGTCCTGCATCATCCGGGTGGCGGTCGCGAAGTAATCGGCCTCGGTCGCACGTTTGTCCTTCGTGACCGCGGCGAGCGCTTCATACGCTTTCTTGTTCGCCGCGAGATCCGCTTCGTTCATCCGCGCGAACTCGTCGAGCGGCATCGTCAGCCCTTCTTGCACGCGCAAGAGCTTCGCGTACCGTTCCGCTCCGAGCACGTGGCTCTGATCTCCGTGCGCAGCCTCCTTCTTCAGAAAAGCCGCCAGATCGCTGGCCGAAGCGGCGAGCGCCTCATTGGCCTTCGCAAATCGAGCGCGCTGCACATCGTCGCCGAGCTTCCCCATGGTCTTGGCGACATCGCCCCGCAGATACGTGGCGAACCCCGCGAAGTTGCGAGCCGCTACTTCGGCCACGGGCGCCGAGAGAGGCGGCTTGAGATTCTCGCGCACGTGCCCCACTTCGGCCAGCGCAGCCTCTTCGTGCGCGAGCAGGCGCTTGGCCCGCTCTTCGATCGGCGCGTACTCGCGGTCGACGAATGTGTTGACCGAGAAGAGCGCTTCGTAAAATTGGGCGTACTTGTGCGGAGCGTCGACGTCGACGAGCCGGAACAAGTGGGTTTGCACTTCGCACTGTAGCTCCGCGAGATCGAGCGCCTCGTCGTCGGAGAGACGGGAGCGATCCACGCGCGCCAGTTCCTCGGCGGCCCCCTGGAGCCTCGCGATCCTCGCGGCGAGCGCGTCGCCCGAGATCGGCGCGATTTTCCCGTCGTATTCGTGCAGACCCAGGTCGCGCGCGCCCGTCGGGTCGTCGTCCAGGAGCTGGCGCAATGTCCGATCGCGCAGCGGACCGAAATCGTACCGGGCCTCCGCCGCCGCGTCGCCGGGGCCGCCGACTTCGCGGCGCGCTGGCGGCACGGGAAGAACGAGCGTCGGCGGCACGGACGACGCCGGAGCCGCAGGGCTGCACGCGCAAACGAACGCGAGGACGAACACCGATCGGCGGGCGGAGACCATGGCCCGCCAGGCTACCACCCTTGCGGCGGGCGCTTGCTCGAACCGGCTTCGCGAGAACGGAGGCAGTTACTTCGCGCTGCCGCCGCACTGACCGGGAATGCCGCCGCCCCCGCAGGTCTGGCCGGTCGGGCACGTGCCGCAGTCGAGGAGATTTCCGCACCCGTCGCCGGCCGCTCCGCAGCTGATATTCAGCTGCGCGCAGCTGAGCGGGGTGCAGCCGCCACACTGACCGGGCGTCCCTCCCCCGCCGCACGACTGACCGGCCGCGCACGGTCCGCAGTCGAGCAGGTTTCCGCACCCGTCCCCGGCGGGTCCGCACATGATGTTCTGCTGCGCGCACGTGACCGGCATGCAACCGGTGGTGCAGCATTGCCCCGGAACTCCGCAACCGCCGCAAGTCTGCGGCGGCGGGCACATCCCGCAATCGATCGATGCTCCGCACCCGTCGCCGGACGGACCGCACGCGACGCCTTGCTGCGCGCACGTCTGCGGTTGGCACGTAGCGGCGTCGGGGATCGGCACGCACTGCCCGTACACGCCGTTGCCGCCGCACTGGTATCCGGCCGGGCAAGGACCACAGTCGATCTGGCCGCCGCATCCGTTTCCCGCCGGGCCACAGCTGATGTTCTGCGCCGAGCAAGTGGTTGGCGTGCAGTTCGGCGGCGGCGGCGGCGGCACGCACGAGGCGAGGTCCCAGATCATGAACTCCAGGACCTTTTCCTGCGGGCTGAAGGCTTTGTCGCACTCCGCGGGAAACACCTGGCCGTTCGTGCTGCCGGCGTTGAGCACGTGAAAGTCGCTGAAGATGTCGTGCCCGCACTGGCTCGTGGCCCCAACCGGCGTGTTGAACGTGAAGTGCTCGACGAGCGCCGTCCCCGAGCCACTGAAGTTTGCCGGCGTGCACTCAGTGCAACCGGCGCCGTTTGCCCGCTGGTCGGTTCCGTCGATCCAATCGACCGAACCGTTGGCGACCGCCGTCGCGTCATGACGCGGCTCGGCGATGGCAACTTGCGGATTGGCCGGAACGGTCGCCGCCGAGTTCGAAAGCGCCCCCACGAAGTTCAGCCACTTCGCGAAGGTTTCACCGTTGGGCGCGGGCGGTGACGGAGGGACGATTGTGCTGACGTTCAGCGTCCAGGTTGCGTCTTGCGGGTTGTCGTAATCCGGAACCCATTGCGCGACGTTGTTGAACTCGGCGTTGTTGACCAGCCACGAATAGCTGTAGTGCGTGGCGAAAAAGTGCCCGCCCGAGTCGGAATAGGTGACGAGATTCGCCAGCTCGGCCGGTGGCTTGACCGCCGGGGCTCCCCAGCACGGGAACATGATCTGGTCGTAGTTCATGTATGTCCCGCCCGTGCCCATGAGAGAGAGCTCCGTGCGCGCTGCCGGCACGGTCGCTCCCGGGGCACCATTCGCGGGCAGACCGCCGCCCGTGGGGCCGGGATTACCGGCGTAGATCTGGATGCGACCCGTGCCCCCAGCCCCCGTATCGGCGGTGAACTCGGCTTGGTCGAGGCCCATCTTCAGGAGAACGCACTCGAGCGCGTCCACGCTGCCTGTCGAAATCGCCGTGAGTGGAATGTTCCCCTCGCTTTGGTTACGCGGCAGGTTGAGCGTGCCGACCGACGTGGACGCGCAGGCCGGGACGTCGAACACGAACTGGCGCCGCCAACGACCGAGCTGGATGACGAGCGGGATGGTGGTCCCTGCGGGGACATTGGTCAGCGTGAACGTCCCGTCGAAGTTCGTGTACGTCGACACGAGCGGCGAACCCGACACGTCGGCGCCGCACTGACGACACGACGCACCCGGCGTGAATGCCTGGAGCGGCGCGTTGGGAACGAAAACCAGGACGTTGGGAACGGGATCGGGAGCTAACCCCGTCCACGCGGAGACGCCGGCGAACACCGTCCCCGTGACCGTCGTCTGGGCGCCCCCGTCGCAACTGACCTGACTCGTACAGAGGTTTGTGCAAGGCGTCGCATTTCCGCAGATGCCGGGCTTGCCGCCCCCGCCGCAGATATCGGTGCCCGAGCAGGTGCCGCATTCGAGCGTCCCTCCACAGCCGTCGCCGGCCGGGCCGCAGTTGAAGCCGAGCGACGCGCACGTCTCCGGCGTGCACGCGATGCCCACGCCTCCGTCGGGAAGCGTCGGAGGCAGCATTCCTCCGCAAGTGTTAAACCCGCCCCCGCCGCAGTACTGAGGCGGCGTGCACGTCCCGCACTGCAGCGCCCCGCCGCAGCCGTCCCCTGCCGCACCGCAGGTGTAATTGAGATCGGCACACGTCTTCGGCGTGCAGGCAGCCCCACCATCCGGCGTTACGCCCGTTCCACACCGGGCGAACCCGCCCCCGCCGCAGAACTGGCCCGTAGGGCAAGCACCGCAGTCGATCGTGCCGCCGCACCCATCGCTGTTCATTCCACAGTTCAGACCGATCGCCTGGCACGTGAGGGGCATGCACGAGCCGCCTTCGGCCCCTCCATCCGCCCCACCCTCCGCCCCGACGATCCCCGTACCGCATTTGCTGTAGCCGCCGCCCCCGCAGAACTCGCCGGTGGCGCAGGTACCGCAGTCCACTTGGCCCCCGCAACCGTCGTTGTTCATTCCGCAGGTCAGGCCGAGGTCCGCGCACGACTTCGGAACGCAGGCAAAGCCGGTGTCGGCCAGCAGCGTCGGCGCGTCGTAGGCTTGCGGCGGAGCAGCGTCACCCATAGGGCCAAGCGAGGCGTCGACCATCGTGCCGGAGTCGAACACGCTGGTGCTCGCCGAGCTGCCACAGGAGATGAGGACCGCACCGACCAGGGCCATCGTCCCGGGAAGGCAGATCCACGAAACCAACCTACGCATCTTCAACTTCCTCCCGCCGCGCGTCGCTGCAGCCGAAGCGCGCGTCGCGGCGAATATTTGGTTTGGTCTATAGCACGCAAAAAAGCATTCTCATTGGAATCGAAGCGAGGGTCGTCGGACTGGTGCACGCGAGCTTGCCACGTTCCAAAAGGGGTTCACGGCGCGTCTCGAGCGCAACGCACCCCGAGCATCGGAATCCGGAATCGGCCCGGATGATGGACGCGATTGGTCGCTCGGAGACCTTCGGCGTCGTAGTTGTAAGCACCGCCTCGTATCGAGTGCTCGCACTCTTCGGGAATCGGATTGCTGCCCGTGTATCCCTGCTTATGGCCGCGCCGGAGCTCGTCTAGGGCTTCCATGATTTCGCTGCAGCTGCCCGGCGTGCCTCGCCCCGCGCCCGGTCTTCGATAGGCATACGGATCGTATTCGTCCTGCATCCATTCCCAGACGTTCCCGGCCAAATCGTCGTGCCCGTAAGGCCCGCGGCCCGCAGGATGGGTCCCGACGTCCTCAGGTTGTCCCGTAGAGAACACCGTCTTTTCGTGCGTCGGCGGATCGTTGCCCCAGGCGAAACGGCGATCGTCGTGGTCCCTCACGGCCTTTTCGAATTCCGCCTCGCCCGGAAGCCGCTTTCCACGCCACGCGCAGTAGGCGCGCGCGTCGTCCCAGGAGATGCCCGTCACCGGCCGGTCAGGCCCGTTGAAGTCGGGGTGCTCCGTGCGAACGGAGTCCGATTTGGGACGACACGCCTGGGCGGTGACGCATTCGCTCCACTGCGCGTTCGTGACCTCCGTGCGGTCGAGGTAGAAGGCGGCGAGCGTCACTTCGTGGGCCGGATGCTCATCTTCTTGTCCCCCGCTGTCTGCGCCCATCGTGAAAGGGCCCGCGGGGACCAAGAGCATGTCGGGAGGCGCAGACGACGCGGAGTCCGCCGATCTCGGGCCGGGTTCCGTCACCGCCTCCGATACGACCGGCGAGGGTGCTTCCGGTGAGGCCGGGGCGTCGGGAGCGAGCGCGGACACGCTCGCGGACGGCACGGATGGCGCAGAGGTCGGGACGGGCGGCGGGGCAACAGGCGGGTGCGGCGAGAGGGACGTCCCTACCGGGGCTTCCGTTCTGCCGCAGCCTCCGCCCAAGAGAAGGAAGAACCCGGCGGTCGCGAGAGCTCGTGGGGGCGTCACCGTGGAGTGCACGGTACGACAGGAGACGCTGTCGAGAGAATGGGCGAGCACGATGAGATACGCTCGAGCGAACGGCGTGCCTGTGCGATTGTCCGGGGTTTCCTCGGAGCGCGCGTCTCTCGGAGACTGTCCTGGACGAAACGCGTGGTGTCCCGGGACGCCGCCGACCCGCCGTATGACAGGGCAGGAGCGCCGGAGTACAAGGGCCGCGCTTTGATCGCGGTCTCGCATCTCATCAAGCGCTACGGCGCGTCGCTGGCCGTCGACGACGTGTCGTTCGAGGTCGGGCGGGGCGAAGTGGTCGGATTTCTCGGGCCGAACGGGGCCGGGAAGAGCACGACGCTCCGCATCATCGCCGGGTTTCTGGGCCCCACGTCGGGGAAGGTCACGATAGCCGGGCGTGACGTGGTGGAAGAGCCCTTCGAAGCGCGCCGATCCATCGGCTACATGCCGGAAGGAGTCCCCCTCTATCCCGAGATGCGCGTCGTCGAGTATCTCCGCTTCCGAGCTGAGCTCAAGCGCGTGCCGAGGGCCGTCCGCCGGGTCAACGTAGAGGAGGCCATGGGCAAGGCCGGGGTCATCGAAGTCGCCAACAAGCGGATCGGTCACCTGTCGAAGGGATACCGGCAGCGCGTCGGGCTGGCAGACGCCCTCGTCGCCAAGCCGCCCATCGTCGTCCTCGACGAGCCGACAGCCGGGCTCGACCCAAACCAGATCCGCGAGGCGCGCGCCCTCGTGCGCGAGCTCGGGCGTGACCACACCGTCGTGCTTTCGACGCACATCCTCGGCGAAGTCGAGACATGCGCCACGCGGGTTTTGCTCTTACACCGCGGCAAGCTGGTGGCGGAGGGGCCGACCGACCGCATCCGGGCGATGCGCAAGAAGGCGGCGGTAGAGCTTCTTCTGGGCGGCGATGCGCGAGCCGCCGAGAGCGTTCTCGCAACGGTCGAGGCGATCACGGAGGTGTCGCAACTCGAGTCCGCGGCCGACGCCTGCCGCCTTCGCCTGACGTTTGCCCCGGCCCTGTCGGACTACGAACGCGCGCGGGCTACCGAGCGGTGCGTCGCGGCCCTCGTCGGGGCCAACATCGGCGTGCGCGAAGTTCGGGGGGTCGTGGGATCGCTCGAAGACGTGTTCGCTGCGCTCACTGCGTCGGAACCGCCGTCGGGGGAGCCCGAAGCGTGAGGGGCTTCTGGCCCATCTTGAAACGCGAGCTCTTCGCGTTCTTCGTGACACCTCTGGCGTGGGTGCTCATCGTGAGCTTTCTCATCGTACAGGGGATGCACTTCTTTCTTCTCGTGGACCACTTCGCGCGCGAAGCGGACGTGATGGGCGATGAGACGCCGCTTTCGGCGTTCTTCGGGAACACCGTTCTCCTCTACTTGGTTCTCTTCGTGCTCGTCCCGCCGATGACCATGCGCCTCTTCGCCGAAGAACGGCGCAGCGGCACCATCGAAACGCTGATGACAGCGCCGGTGTCGAGCGCCGCGGTCGTGCTCGCGAAGTACGCGGCCGCCCTCACCACGTACGTCGCGATGTGGGTCCCCACGGTGCTCTACCTCGTCATCCTGGCAAGAACGGGCGAACTCGACTGGCACGCGGCGATGAGCGCGTACCTCGGTGTGCTCCTCGTCGGAGCGGGGTATCTCGCGGTCGGTCTGTGCGCGAGCGCCCTCACACGGTCGCAGTTTCTGGCCATGGTATGGACCGCTTTCGTTTTGCTGGTCCTCTTCATCATGGGCGTCGGCGAATTCGTCACGCGCGACGGCACGCTGATGCACGAGGTCTGCGCGCACGTGTCGGTCTGGTCCCACATGAACGACTTCGCGAGCGGAGTTGTCGATTCGCGGCACCTCGTTTTCTATGGCGCCCTCGTCTTGTTGCCGCTGTTCATCGCCACTCGCGCGGTCGATGCGTGGAGGTGGGGATGACATCGAGCGATCGACAGGGCCTGCCTTCCAGCCCGCGACGGTCGGTCGACCCCGCGCAGCTCCTGCAGCTGGCAGGAGTGGTCGCCGCCATCGTGCTCGCCGCGATCGTCAACGTGATCGGCGGCCGGCATTTCACGCGTTGGGACTGGACGACGAGCAAGCGCTGGTCGCTCAGCCCGGCGACCGTCGAAACCCTTCAATCGCTCGAACAACAAGTCGACGTCTGGGCGATCGCCGGGGCCGGCGACCCGCTCGAGCAGAGCCTGAAGCAGCTGCTGGTCTCGTACCAAGGGCACTCGTCGCGCTTGGATGTCCACTGGATCGACCCCGACCGCGACGCCGTTCAGCTCATCGATCTGCAGCGCCGCTTCGGACTGGAAGCGGGCCGCACGGAGGACGGCCGCGTGGCTGCCGACGCCATCGTCATCGTCGCAAGCGGCGACAAGCACTGGTTTCTCACGCCGCAAGACCTGTTCGAAGCGACTTCCGACGACGTGCACGTCAAGCCAAGGGAGGAGCGCGCGCTCACGCAAGCGATCCGCAGTGTCCTCGGCGGAGGAGGCAAGGCGCGGCTGTGCTTCACGACGGGGCACGGTGAGCTCTCGCTCGAGCCGGGCAAAGACGAACGCGAGTGGATCGGCGGACTACGGGATCTGCTCGAAAAGGGCAATTACGAGCTCGCGAGCACCGATGTCACCGCCCCCGGTGTGCACGAGCCGTTCGCAGAATGCACCGTGGTCGTCATCGCCGGCGCTCGGTCGCCGTTCGCCCCCGCGGAGGCGAACCGACTGCGCACCTGGCTCCTGGAAAGCGGGAGCTTGCTGGCCGCGCTCGGTCCGATGGAAGCGGGAACGGATACTGGGATGACTGTTTCCGGCCTCGACGACGTCCTCTCGCCATTCGGCATCGGCCTCGACGACGATCTGGTTCACGATACCGACCCGAACTTCGTCGTTCCCGACACCCACGGTGAAGGCTTCTTGGTCGCCGCGCGGCCCCACGCCGTCACCGCGAGTCTCGTGCCCAGCGGCACCGACAGCCGGCCGCCACGCGTGGCCGTGTTCTTCGCGCGGTCGCTCCACCACGTGCGGAAGCCCGGATCGGCTCCGGCGTCCGACCTCCTCGTGACCGACGAAGCGGCGTTCGCGAAGAAGAGCATCGTCGGGGCGAGCAACTGGACGGACGCGCCGCCGCGCGATCCTTCGGACCCGAGGGGGCCGTTCGTACTCGCGATGGCGAGCGAGCGTCCGCCGCCGTCCGCGGGTGCGCCGCACGGTCCGCGGGTCGTCGTCATCGGCAGTCGCTTCGCGCTTGCCGAGGACAACTGGCGGCAGCCAAGGCCGTTGCACGGCGCCGCTTTCCTCGTCGACAGTTCGCTCTCCTGGCTTTCCGCGCGGCCTGAGCTCGTCGACGTCCCGGACAAGCCGCAGGTCGCCGCCGGGATACGGGTGTCGGAGGCGGGGCGCGACGAAGTGCGTCGCTACGTGCTCGTCCTCATGCCGCTCGCGGCCATGCTGCTCGGAGTCGCCGTGTGGGCGTGGCGACGCTCGTCGGAGAACAAGCCGTACGAAATGCGTCCGGAGTCCCTTTCGTGAACCGGCGGGCGGCCGCGACGCCGATCGCCCTCTTGGTGCTTGCCGCGGGGACCGTCGCGTACGCTTACTTCGTCGACCGCGGCACCGTGTCGGACGCGGACCGCGCCGCGCGCCGGAACGACATCTTCCCGAGCTTTCGCGTCGACCACGTCTCGCGCGTGGAGATCGATCGGGGAAGCGAGGGGTTCGTCCTCGAGCGGGACCCAGACGCTGGTCGCGGCGCGTCCGCGGCGTGGATCCTCTCGCCGCGGCAGGAATACGCGGACCCCGTTGCCGTCGACGCCCTGCTGCGCGAGCTCGAACTCGCGACCCGCCTTCGTGAAGTGACCCCGACCGGGGCGATGGGGCTCGACGCGCCCCGGGCCCGCGGGAAGGTTAAAATCGGAGCGCTGGAGTACCGGTTCGAAGTGGGCGCGGACGCTCCCCGCCCCGAAGGGGGTGCGTACATGCACGTGGACGGGGAACCCGCGTTCGTCGTGGGACGCTCGCTGAAAGTGCAGCTCCTGCGAGGCGCCGACGCGTACCGCGACCGCACGCTCGTCCCGCTGGGCGCCCAGGAGATCGCGCGGCTCGACGTTCGTGCGGCGGGCGGACCGCGGTTCGTGCTCGAGCGACACGGCGCGTCGTTCGAGTTGGCCGACAAGGGGCTGCGTGTATCGCGCAGCGCGGCCGCCCGCATCTTCACGGCGCTCGCGGATGCGCGAGCGGAGTCGTTCCTGGACGGCGCGACGGCGAACGGGCTCGCCGTAGGCGGCATGACAGTTATACTCACGCCGCTCGACGAAAAGCGGCCGGTCCTGGAGCTGCGGATCGGCGGAGCATGCCCGGGACAGCCCGACGACGTCGCTGTCGTCCGCACAACCGGTGAAGCCGCCGGTCCCTCGCCCGAGGGAGGGGCTCCGCCCGCGGCGGCGTGCACGGCCAGGACGCTCGTTGAGGCACTCGGCGCGACGGCGGAGTCGCTCGTCGACTGGTCGCCGATCTTTGCGCACGCCGACGAGATCGAGCAGATGCGCCTGGAGGCCGTCCCCGCAGGTCTCGTCGTCGATCTCGCGCGCAAAGCGAGCGGCTGGCACGAACGGGCGCCCGAGGCGCGCGACCTCGACCGTGACGAGAGCGACTCCGCGAACAATCTGGCGCTCGCCCTCGCCAACGCTCGCGCGCTCGACGGGCGGCGGGGAGCCAAGGGGGAAGGGTTCGCGGTCCGAGATCGGGTCACGGTCGTGCGGACCGGGGACGGCGCAAGCGAGGTCGTGGAGCTCGACGGGCAGGCGGCCGACGGCACGACGCTCGCGCGCCGAGCCGACGACGGGGCCCTGCTTCGTCTATCGCGGAGCGTTGCGCGCCGCTTCGAACCGCACGAGGTCGCGCTGCGATCGCGGTCGTTGTGGCGACCGGCGTTCGACGCCGGGGCGGTCGTCGCCATCGACGACGGGTGTACGCGGGCAACCGAGCGCCTCGAGCTACGCGACGGAACGTGGTCGATGCGGGCGCCGGCGGGGTTCGCGACGGACGCCTCGTCGATCGTCGATCAGACCGGGGCGATCGCGCACGCGAAGGCCGACGAATGGATAGCCGAACGAGACGACGGCAGCTTCGGATTCGACGGCCCGGCGTCGTGCACAGTGACTCTCACGTTGGGCGGCGAGCCAAGGCGCGTATCGCTGGTCTTCGGCGCAGAGGGCGACGGCGGAGTGTACGCTCATTTGCTCGGCGATCCCGCGGTCTTCCTCGCAACGAAGGCGCTTCGCGACCTCGTGTCTCGACCCGCGATCGATCGCAGCCGGCTGCGGCTCGATCCAAGCGCCCTGGCCCGCGTCACGCTCGCGAAGGGCACCTCCCGGCTCGTCCTCGAACGCTCCGGCAATCGCTGGCTGCGCGTCGGCCAGGATCGGGACGCCGCCAGGGACGACGATCCGCTTCCGGCCGCGCTCGAAGATTTCTATGCGCTTTCGGCCTTGCACACCGGACCGCCGGGCCGCGAGGAAGGCCTGGTCCGACCGTCGCTCGAAATCGTCGCGAGGTCCGCGGACGCCGGCGCAAGGCCTCGTGAGATCCGGATTTCGTTGGGTGCCGAGGGGCAGATCGACGGACAGGACATCTACTTCGCCCGGGCCTCGGGGATCGACGCGACGTTCGCCGTTCCACGACGCCCCGTGAGCGCGATCCTCGACGCCTGGTGAAGGGCGACGATCTAGGACGCGCGCCTCCTCGTTTCCACCGCGTCCGGCGGGCCGTGACGCTGGTTTCCCCGCCTCCAGCCCGCCTTGCGCGTGTACGAGAATCCGAGCCGATGCATGATCGCCCGGGCGCTCGACGCGCAGTACTTCACCCGGAACCCGCGTTCGATGAGCCGCCGCACGCCGAGCGTCGTTAGCGGGCGGTTCGAGCGCCGGCTCGCCTGTTCGATCGCCTGAGCGATGCTCCCCAGCTCCACCCGCGGTCGCCGGATTCGCGGGCGGGGCGCGAGCGCCGCTGGCCCTCCCCTACGCCACGCGTCGACCCACTGCCGCACAGCTTCGCGCGTGACCTCCAGCCGCCTCGCCACCTCGGCCTGCGATGCACCCCGCGCAATCATCCCCACCCCCACGAGACGTCGCGCGGCTAGACGTGTCGCAAGCGTTCGCAATCGAGAACGGCCCACGATTACCATGACAGCACATGATCGGGGGCGTGCGCATCGTGGCCACGGCCGCTACAGTTGCCGGGCATGTCGGGTGATATCGTGGGCGACGCTGGAGGAAGGTCGGTGAACGACGTCGTCGCCATTGTCGGTTACGGCCGCTTCGGACGCGCGCTCGGTCAACTCCTCGCGGAAGCGGGAATCGGCGTACGCGCTTACGACCCTCAAGCGGCAATCCCCTCCGAATACCGGAAGGACTCGCTCGCCGAGGTCGTGACGGGCGCCGGCTTCGTGGTGGTTGCCGTGCCGGTAGCGGCAATGAAGTCCGTCGTCGGCGCGCTCCGTTCACATCTTCGACCGTCGCAAGTCGTGCTGGACGTCGGGAGCGTGAAGGTCCGGCCCGCCGCCGTTCTCGCCGACGTCCTCGGCGACGCCATACCCTGGTGCGCGACGCACCCGCTCTTCGGGCCCCTCAGCCTCGCCCTGGCGGAGCGACCGCTTCGCGTCGTCGTCTGCCCGGCCGCGGTGCATCCGAGCGCCGCCGCACGCGTGCGCGCACTCTACGAGCGAATCGGCTGCGAAGTGATCGAGCAGACCCCCGAGGCCCACGACCGCGTGATGGCGCACACGCACGCGCTCACGTTCTTCGTCGCGAAGGGAATGATCGACGCCGGCGCCGGCATGGAAGTTCCGTTTGCGCCTCCGAGCTTTCAAGCGATCGCGCGGACGATCGAAACGGTTCGATCGGACGCGGGACACCTGTTCGCTGCGATCGCCCGGGACAATCCGTTCGCCGCGGAAGCGCGCAAGCAGCTCGTTTCGGCGCTGTCGTCGATCGACCAAGGGCTCGACGCCGAACAGGCGGCAGGAGCCGCCGAAGACGCACCTTCCCCGGAAGCGACGCGCTTTGCCATCCCGGATCTCGGGCACCGTTCGCCCGAGTTGAAGCAAGCGCGCGAGCACATCGACGTCATCGACCGTGAGATCATGCGCCTTCTCGCGCAGCGCGCCCAGCTATCGCAGCGGGCCGCCCAGGCCAAGGCCAAGCTCGGAGCCCCGGTGCTCGACGCCACGCGCGAAGCCGAGGTCCTCGGGGCGCGCAGGACCTGGGCCCAGGAGCTCAAGATCGACGCCGACGCCGTCTCCGACGTCTTCCGCGCCATCCTGACGATGTCGCGGCGCGTTCAGCGGTGACCTCACCCCCCCGCGGCCAATAGCCGCTCGATGCGCTCGACAGCCCGCTCGAGGACGTTCATCGGCGGACCGAACGAAAAGCGCACGTATCCCTTGAAGCGCGACGCGCGGCCCTGCCGGCGCTTCCCTGGATTCACGTCGAAGAACTCGCCCGGCACGACGATCAGTTTCTCTTCGAGCGCGGCGCGAAAGAAACCCATCCCGTCGTTGAACGGAGGAGGGAGCTGCTCGACGCAGCCCCAAACGTAGAACGTTCCGTCCGGCGGGCGATCGACGCGGACGCCGAGTCGCTCCAAGTGCGACAAAAGATAGTCCCGCTTGGCCCTGAAGGCGGTGTGGATCGCCTTCGTCTCGGCCACGACGTGATCCTCGCTCAGGAGCGACACCGCCGCGCGCTGGAGCGGCCGGCTGCCGCCTCCGTCGAGGAACGAACCTGCGCTCGCGAGCGCCTCGACCACCGACCTCGGTCCGAGCGCCCACGTGACGCGCCACCCTGGATAGCGCCAGTTTTTCGTGAGTCCGTCGAAGATGACGACCGGATCACCTTCGACGTCTTCCACGTAGCGGGCCGCGCTCTCCACCGGCAAGCGCCCCGGGGGCGCTCGATATACGTAGTGCGAGTAAAACTCGTCGAGCAGGAGCGCGCATTCGAGCGCACGCGCGGTCGAGACCCAGCGCGACAGCTCTTCTCCTTCGACGAGCTTGCCCATGGGGTTGCACGGGTTGCTCATCAAGATCGCGCCGAGCCCTCGGCCCAGAATCTCGCGCCGGAGATCGTCGGCGCCGAACGCATAGCCGCGGTCGCCTTCCAGCAAAATCGGGATCGCCGTAAAGGCCTTGAAAATGTCGAGGAGTTCCTCGTACGCCGTGTAATCCGGCAAGAAGTGCCCGAGGTTGACGTGCCCGAGGCTCGCGGCAGCGCGCGTCAGCGCTGCACGGCCGCCCCCCGAAATGCACACGTTCTCGGCCGTGTACTGAGACCGCATTCCGCGCCGGTAGAGGCTGTTGTAGAGCGAAGCAACCGCTTCGCGCAGCTGCCAAACGCCCTGCACCGGGGCGTACTCCTGGTCGTCGAGCGCGACGTCGAGGTGGGTGACGCGCGGTGGCGCTCCTGGTAGCGCGCCCGTTTCGGGCTGCCCCTGACCGAGGTTGCACCATTCGCCGTTCGACGGCGAAAAGCCGTGCCGTTGCGCTTCGGTCGTGACGTAAATGACGCCGGTTCGCGGGACCGTGCGAAACGCGCTGTGCTCTTCGGACATGGATGCACGGCAAAGGTTACCGTGACCGAGGAGATTCGTCAGTTCATGCAAAGCGCCGACGTGGATGCCGTCGTCATCGGAGCAGGTGTCGTGGGCCTCGCCACGGCGCTCGCCCTCCTCGCCCTTCGCCCGAACGCATCGCTGGTCGTGCTCGAAAAGGAGTCCGAGCTGGCCGCGCACCAGACTGGCCACAACAGCGGCGTCATCCACGCGGGACTTTATTACAAGCCCGGATCGCGCAAAGCGACGATGGCTGCGCGAGGCCGCTCCCTCCTCGAGAGGTTCTGCGAAGAACACGGCGTCCCGTTCGAACGCTGCGGCAAAGTCGTCGTCGCGACGCGCAAGGAGGAGGTGGCGCGGCTCGACGAACTCGAGAGGCGCGGGCGCGCGAACGGTCTCTCCGGATTGGCGCGCTTGACGACGGCCGAACTCCGCGAGCGCGAACCGCACGCCGCGGGTGTCGCCGCGCTCCTGGTACCCGAGACCGGAATCGTCGATTACACCCGCGTTGCGCGCGCGTTCGCCAAGGAAGCGACCCGGCGCGGCGCCATCGTCCGAGCCGCCGGGCGCGTCACCGGGCTAAAGCGCACGAACGGGCGAGTCGTCGTCGAGTCGACCGCAGGCGCGTTCGAGGCGCGCGTGACGATCGCATGCGCGGGGCTCGAGAGCGATCGGGTGGCACGGATGGCGGGGATCGAGACCGACGTGTCCATCGTACCGTTTCGGGGGGAGTACTGGATGCTGGCGCCGGAGCGTTCCGGCCTCGTCCGGCACCTCATTTATCCGGTCCCCGACCCGGCCTTTCCGTTTCTCGGCGTGCACTTCACGAGGCGTATCGCCGGCGGTATCGAAGCCGGCCCCAACGCCGTGCTCGCCCTGAAACGCGAGGGGTACTCCCGGTCGAGCTTTGACGCGCGGGACGCATGGGACATCGCGAGCTGGCCCGGCTTCTGGCGGATGGCGCGGATGCACTGGCGAAACGGGCTGCGCGAACAGGTCCGGTCGCTGAGTCGAAGCGCGTTCGCGCGCGCATGCGCGACGCTCGTTCCCGAGGTGCACGCCGAAGATTTGGCGCCCGGAGGGGCCGGCGTTCGCGCCCAGGCCGTCGCGCGGGACGGTTCGCTGCTGGACGACTTCGCATTCGCTGAAGGTGAGCGCATGGTGCACGTCATCAACGCACCCTCCCCGGCCGCGACGGCTTCGCTCGCCATCGGCGAAGAGGTCGCGGCGCGGGCAGTTCGTTGGCTGCGTTGAATGCACTCGTCATGGACGTGGACGTAGCGTCCACGTCCAGAGTATCGAATCAGCCGCCGCCACTTGCGTCCATCGGCGTCATCCTGGCTCCGGCGTCCATCGCCGGCGGCATCATCATCGGCGGACGACAGCTGAGAATCGCGCCGCCGCCGGCCGCCATGCAGACGTCGCCCGCCGGGCAGTCGGCGGCGGTGGCACAGACGAGACGGCCCATCGGGCACGTGCCGGCGTCCGTCGCCACGCATGCCGCACCTGCGCCTGCGGTGCAGCAGACTTCGCCCGCCGCGCAGCTCGCTTGCGTACAGGGAGGCGTCACACACGTCATCGCCGCGCCCGCCGCGGCTCCCGCCATGCAGGTTTGGCCGGCAGCGCAGTCGGCAGCCGTGGCGCAAAGGACGTTGCACCCCATCGCGCCAGTAGCCGCGCAGGCGGCAAGCCCGCCGGCCCGACCCTCGCAGCAGACCATGCCCGCGCCGCAGCTTCCCGCCGTGCACGGCGGCGCTCCGCAAGTCTTGTTTCCGCCGCCCATTCCGCCGAAACCGCCGCCTGCGGCCATGTTGCACGTCTGACCGGCCGGGCAGTCGGCGTTGGCAGCGCAGACTTGCATCGAGCCCATGGGGCAGGTCGCCTGGCAACTGTTGGCGCGACCTCCGCCGCCCACGCCGGTGCAGCATACTTGTCCCGCGGCGCAGCTCGCTGGTCCGGTGCACGGAGGAACCGCACACGTCGTGAAGCCGCCTCGGTTCCCGGTACAGGTTTGTCCGGTGGGGCAATCCGTATCCGTCAGGCAGATTTGGACCCCCGTGGCCGAACAGGCGCTCTCGCAAAACGAACTTGCGAAACCGCCGCCGCCCATCGCGCCGCCGTCGCCGGGCTCCAAACAGCACATCTTGCCCGGACAGTTGATCGACCCCATACAGGCCATGACGATCCCTCCCGTGGGGCAAGCGCTCTGGTCGGCGACACAGTTCTGCTCCGCCAGAGCCGGTCCTCGGCCCGCCTCGGGAGGTACGATCGTCGTACAGCAGACTTGCGAGCCGACGCAGTAGATCTGCAGATTGTTCTCGGTATTCCCGCAAGGAACGCCCGTCGGAGCAATCGCACCACTGTCGGTCACGATGACCCCGCTACTAGTACCGGCTCCGCTTCCGCTTCCGGTCCCGGCACCGCCACTCCCGCTGCTGCTGCTACTGCTGCTGCTGCTGCTGCTTCCGCTCCCAGCCCCGGAGCTCGGGGAACCTGCCCCGCCGGCGCCTCCGGAGGGCCCGGTGCTCGAGCCGCCGCACGCTGCGGCGAGCGCAACCCCGATGGACGCCGCAAATAGAGTTCGAGCGAATTTCATGAAAGCTACCTCCCGCAATGTAGGAATTATGAAGCGGCTGCACCGTAGCCCGCATCGACGACGGCGCATGCGTCTCCCCGCAGTCACATCCCGAATCGACCCTTGTCGGCATTTTTCGTTGTGAAGGGGCACGCGCTTCTGTCCGGTCCTCGCGTTCAGTCATCCACGACTCGGGCACCACCGCGGGTACGTCGCTTGCGAGGGCCTAAGCATGGCCACGCACTTGTCGGGCTGGGCCGGCTCGTCCGGCTGGGCGGGCGCTCGAGACCGCGCTCGCAAGGCGGGGGCACCACGCGATTTCGCCCGGACGACGCTGAAGCCCCGGCATCGGCCGCTCGTCTTTGCCCTGGCCGAGGCGATGTTCGCGCACGCGCTCGGCCCGACGCGCGAGCGCCTCGACGTGTTCGTCGACGAGTTCGACCGCTTCATTAGCTTCGCGAGTCGAACGCTCCGGTTCGGGCTGCTGGCGATGCTCGCGATCGTTCGATTCGCCCCGCTCGTCGTGCTGCGGCGCTTCGCCACGTTCGAGACCCTCGACCGCGAGGACCGCGTGCGCGTGGTCGAGCGCATGGCTGCCTCGCGTTTCATCGGCCTCGCGGTGGTCCTGACCGCCTACAAAGCTATCTTCTCGTTGATCTTCTTCGAACACGACGAGGAACTTGCGGCGCTCGGCTACTCGAGCGAGCGCCGCCGCTACAAGCGTGCGCTTCATCTGCTCGGCACAACGGCCCCGAGGGAGGCAGCGGAGTGATCGACGCGGTGGTGCAGGGCCGCGAAATCCGGGCGCCGCTCGCGGCGCAAGCGGATGTCGTCGTCGTGGGCTCTGGGGCAGGAGGCGCAGTCGTAGCGCGCGAGCTCGCGAGCGCCGGCCGGAGCGTGATCGTCGTCGAGGAGGGAGGGTACTGGGTCCCCGAGCACTACACCGCGATGACGCCCTCGAACATGTTCCGGCGCATGGCCCGCGAAGCGGCCCTCGCGGCGGCAGTCGGCGTCGGCGAGACGCCGCTCATCGCGGTTCTCGCCGGCAAATGCGTGGGGGGTTCGAGCGTGCTGACCGGAGGGGTCTGCTTTCGCATTCCCGAACTTGTGCTCGACGGGTGGGTCCGAGACCTCGGCCTGACGCGCATGAGCCCCGCCGCCCTGGATTCGCATTTCACTGCCGTCGAGCGCGCGATCGAGGTGGAGACCGTGCCGGTCCACTTGAGGTCCCGGAGCACGGAGCTATTCGTGGAAGGGGCGGCCAAGCTCGGAATCCGGATGAAGCCCCTCCGGCGCAACACGCGCGGCTGCAAGGGCGCCGCCCGCTGCAACTTCGGATGCCCGCACTTCGCCAAGATGAGCGTCGACGTGTCGTATTTGCCCGATGCGTGTGCCCGCGGCGCCCGGCTTCTGTCGGACGCGCTCGTCGAACGCGTCGTCGTCGCCGGCGGCCGCGCCACCGGCGTCCGCGGGCGATTCCTCGACGAAACGGGCGAACCGCGCGTGCCGTTCCACATCGCCGCCAAAGCGGTCGTCGTAGCTTGCGGGGCACTCCACACGCCCTTGCTCTTGAGGCGCAGCGGTCTTCGAGGCGGCCGTCTCGGTCGAGGGCTGACGCTGCATCCCTCGGTGCGCGTCTACGGAATTTTCGACGAGCGCGTCGACGGGTGGGACGGCGCATTCCAGAGTGTCTACAGCGACGACTTCGAAAATGAGGGAATCACGCTCATCAGCGCGTACGGAACCCCGAACTTGTTGGCCGGAGGTTTCCCCGGCGTCGGAGGCGAGCACAGGAAGTTCGTCCATCGAATCCCGCACACGGCCGTCTTCGGCGCGATGATCCACGACGAAGGCGGCGGCCGCGTGCGACGCTGGATTTCGCGCGAGCCGCTCCTCACATATCGATTGGCGGCGCGCGACGGCGAACGAATTCGGCGGTCCATTCGCGTCCTGGCCGAGATGGCGTTCGCTGCCGGAGCTCGCGAAGTCATTCTCCCCTTCTTCGGCGCACCGCCGGTTGCCTCCGCCGACCAACTCGACGCTTTCCTCAGACGTAGGCCGAGCTTGCGCCGGGTCGAGTGTGTCTCTTTCCACCCGCTGGGGTCGGCCAAAATGGCGACCCACCCGAGCGGCGGCGTGGTGAAACCGTCGGGAGAAACCTGGGCCGTAAAGGGCCTGTTCGTCGCCGACGGAAGCGTGTTGCCGACGAGCATCGGGGTCAACTCGCAGCTCCCGGTCATGGCCGTGGCGCGGCAGATCGCGCACGGCATCGCGGAGAGCCGGGCGGCGTGACTAAGATGCGGCCCCGTGCCGGTGTACTCCCTGGGCCCCTTGCTCGCGTTTCCGCCGCCGGACCACGCGGAGGACGGGCTCCTCGCCGTCGGCGGCGATCTATCGGCCGAGCGGTTGCTCTTGGCGTACCGCTGCGGGATCTTCCCCTGGTACGACGAGGACCTGCCGATTCTCTGGCACTCGCCGGACCCGCGCTGCGTCCTCGCCCTCGAGCGACTCCACGTTGGGAGAACGCTACGGCGCGTGATCTCAAAAGGCACCTACCAGGTGCGCTACGACGGCGCATTCGAGCGTGTGATCCGCGCATGCAAGGCGACGCCGCGTGCGGGCCAGGACGGCACCTGGATCACCGATGACATGGAGCGCGCCTACGTCCGGCTGCATCGCCTCGGCTACGCACACTCGATCGAGTCCTGGCAGGGCGGCGAGCTCGTAGGCGGCTTGTACGGGGTCTCGCTCGGCCGAGTGTTCTTCGGCGAATCGATGTTTTCGTGGCAGCCGAACGCGTCGAAAGTCGCGCTCGTGGCGCTCGCCGAAAGGATCGCAGCGTGGGGTTTCCGCCTCATCGACGCGCAAGTACCCATGCCGCATACCGTCGCAATGGGCGCCGAGGAGTGGCCGCGCTCAAAGTTCCTCGAAGTCTTGCGCCAGGAGCTCGGCCATCCAACGCGAAAAGGAAGTTGGGCCGCGGCCGATCCGGAGCTCGAGCCCCCGTTGACGACCGTTATCCCTTCGCGAGGATGACGTACACGATTGGGATCGCCGCGCCGAGCAACACGAAGACGGCGCCGCGCCCCACGATCCCCCTTCGGCCGGGTAGCATGAAGATTCCACTCAGCGCGAGATAGAGGAGTGCAACCGCGTAGGCGTCGGCAAACGACGTCCACGCCTTCTTGCCGCGGTTCAAGTGGAGCCAATTGGCGACGCGAAAGAAGAACCGAGGCTTTTGCGCCTCGTCGACGACGTGACCGGTCGTCGCTGCGGCGTGGAGTGTTCGGTGCTCGAAGAGGATCTCGAGCTCGTCACCTTCGCGGTACACCTCTTTGGGCGCGTCGCCGATGCGGAGCTTTTCGAGGACGAGTCGGGACGCCGCCTGGTCGTCCGCCGGAAGCGGCGCCCCGAGCTCGTGTATCTCGCTCGTGCGCACGAAGTTTGAGTCCCAATCGGCCACGTGGTTGACCGCGAGACCGCTCGCCGCGTACACGACCGTCAGCCCGACGGCGGAGTAACCGACGTCGCGGTGAATGGCTCGAAGCAAGTTGCGAAGGCGAGCCCCGACGCGGCGCGCGGTGGGCACCGCATCAGCCATATCGCTCCTCGTTCCACGGATCGGCGTGGTTGTGGTAGCCGCGCGTCTCCCAGTACCCCGGCTGATCTTGAGCGACGAAGCGGATGGCCGTGAGCCATTTCGCGCTCTTCCAGAAATAGAGATCGGGCACCAGCGCGCGCACCGGGGCTCCGTGGGCGCGCGCGAGCGCGGTTCCCTCGAGTCGGTGGGCGACGAGCGTGTTCGGCGCGAGGGCCTCGCGGAGGAGCACGTTCGACGTGTACCCGTGCGCGGCCTCGAAGATGACGTGGTGCGCGCTCGGCTTGACCTTGGCGCGAGCCGCCAGATCGGCCACCCGCACGCCGGCGAAGTGCGCGCCGAGGACAGTCCACTTCGTCACACAATGCACGTCGCACTCCTGTTCGATCTGCGGCATGGCCAGGAGCGCCGAAAAATCGAGGGAGAGCGGGTTTTCGACTTCGCCGTACACCCGGAGGCGAAAACTCCCTGGGCTCGGATCGCCTTCGTCGCCTCCCATCGGGCGAAGGCGCTTGAGGAGGTACTGGTTGGGCGGAAGGCGCGGGCGCCCGTCGGGGCGTAGCGTCGCGCGCGCGCGGCGCGTTTCCTCGTCGTCGGCGAATACGTAGGCGCCGCCGCCGAGCGCGACGATAGCCGCGCCGGCGCTAACTGCGCGAAAAAAAGTCCGGCGCTGCATGGACGGGGCGCTCGACGGCGTAAACGAGGCAAACGGCGGTTGATCGGGGTCGGTCATCGATTCCGAGGAAGAATACGCCCGAGGAGCCTCCGCGGTTACGCGGTTGACGTCGGCGCTAGACCCGAGCCAAGCTTGGCGGTCTTGACCAGCGGCCAGTTGCTCGCTCAGTTCGACGCGAACGTCCTGGGGAGGGCAATGCTCGACGCGGCGCGAGCGGCCGGGATTGGCGTGACCATCACCCTCGTCGAGTCCGGCCGTCCGCGGAATGTCTATGTCAGCGAAGCCGCTGCGAACGTTCTCGGACGCTCGGTCGAGGAGCTGCTCACGAGCGATCCGATGTCCCACATCGCTCCCGAGGACCTTCCTGCCATGCGCGAGCGCCTCGCCCGGCGCGCTCGGGGCGAGGTTGGAGAGAGGACGAGCGAAGTCCTCATCGTTCGAAAAGACGGGACACGCCTGCCCGTCGAGTTCACCGCGAGCGCGGTGACGATCGACGGACAGCCTGCGGTGCTGGCGTTTATCGTCGACGTCAGCGAACGCAAAGCGGCCGAGCGGCAGCGCCTCCAGAACGAAGCTCGCTTCCGCGAGCTCATCGAGAGCGCGCCGGAGCCCATCGGCATCGTGCGCGGCGGCCATTTCTCCTATGCGAATCGCGCCTGCGTCGCCGCGCTCGGGTTCTCCGAACCGCAAGATCTCTACGCGACGGCGCTCCGGTCGCTGCTCGACCCGGAGGAAGCCGAGCTTCGCGAGCAGAACGAAGCGCGCATCCTCGAGGGCCAGCCGTCTTCGTCGCCCCTCCTTTACCACCCGCGCCGGCCCGACGGTTCCACCGTCGTGCTCGAAGTGAGCACCGTCTATTTCGAATACGAGGCAAAGCCCTCCATTCTCCTCATGGCGCGCGACGTGACCGCTCGAAAGCGCCTCGAGGCGCAGCTCGTTCAGGCTGAGCGCCTCGCGGCCCTCGGGACTCTGGCGGCCGGGGTCGCGCACGAGATCAATAACCCGCTTGCCTATCTGATGCTCAATCTGGAGTGGATCCAGCGAAAGCTCCCGGCGGTGACCGAGGCGCGGGCGGCGGTCGACGGTCTGATGGCCATGATCGACGAGGCGCGCCAGGGAGCCCAGCGCGTGTCCGCGATCGTCCGGGAGCTCCGGGGCCTCTCGCGCGCCGAGGGCGAGGCCCGGCGCCCGGTCGACCTCTCCGCGGTCGCCGAAGCGGCGATCCAAATCACCGCGCACGAGATCGGGCGTCGGGCGAGGGTGACGACTTGCTTCGAAGCCGCGCGCCCTGTGTGGGGCAACGAGGCGCGCCTCGTGCAGGTCGTCACCAATCTGCTGATGAACGCGGCCGAGGCGATGCCCGAGGGTCGCGCGAAAGAAAACGAGATTCGCGTGGCTGTGCGGGAAGACGCCAGCGGGCGCGCCGTCCTCGAAGTCGGCGACAACGGTGAAGGGATGTCGTCCGAAGTGCTGTCCCGCGTCTTCGATCCGTTCTTCACGACCAAACCGTCGGGGCACGGGACCGGCCTGGGACTCTCGATTTGCCACGGGATCATCACGTCCCTCGGAGGGCAGATCGCCGCGTATAGCGAGCCGGGGCTGGGCACTGCGTTTCGCATCCTGCTTCCCTCGACCGAGCCGGTCGCAGACGACGCCGCGCCTCCTGCCGACACGGCCCCGCAAGACAAAATCGCACGCGAGTGACGAACACTCGGCCATCTCGCGCTAAGGACATCCTCCGATGGGCATTCGCGTGCTCCTCAATGTCGACCTCGGCGAGTTTCCCGACGAGCCCGATCTGCTCTACGAATACGCGCACCTCGCGAACATCGCGTGCGGGGGACACGCGGGGGACGCCGCATCGATGCGGCGCGCCGTCGAGCGGTGCCGAGCGAACCAAACGCGCATCGGCGCGCATCCCTCGTACCCGGACCGAGATTCGTTCGGCCGGCGGGCGCAGACGATCTCGCTCGACGCGCTTCGGACTACCGTCGCGGAGCAGTGCGCGAGGCTGGCGTCGATAGCGGCGGAGCTCGAAACGACCGTCGCCTTCATGAAGCCGCACGGGGCGCTCTATCACGCGGTGACCGACGAGGCGGACCTGGCTGAGGCCGTCGTGAGAGGAGCGGCCGACGCGATCGGCGATCCGTTCGTGGTCGTCGGCCCGAGCGGCGGAAAGCTGGCGGCGGCGGCGGCGCGCGCCGGTCTCGAGTACGCGCGCGAGGGGTTTGCCGACCGCGCGACGCGCGCCGACGGCACGCTCGTTCCGCGGGGCAATGCCGGGGCGCTGCTGGTCGATCCGGGGGCGTGCGCGGCACGAGCGCGCTCGCTCGCTCTCCGGGGCGACATCGAGACTGTCTGCGTCCACGGCGATACGCCCGGGGCCGTATCGATCGCGCGCGCCGTGCGAACCGCGCTCGACCTCCTCGCGGAAGGATGACGTGACGCTCCTCCTTCAGCAGTTCGGCGACGGGGCTCTGCGGGCGCTCCTGCCCGCGGGCGCGAACGCGCGCGCCGTCTTCGAGGCACTCCGCGCCGTTCCAGGGGTCGTCGACGCCGTGGTCACCGAACGACACGCGGCCGTGTCGTTCGAGTCCGAAGCCCCGCCCGACGGTCTCGTGGAAGCGATCGAGCGGGCGCTCACGGCGAACGATGCGTCGAGCCCTCCGCGCGATCACACCGTCCGGGTCCGATACGGGGGCGAGGACCTCGACGAAGTCGCGAAACGCTCGGGGCTTGCGCCCGCGGACGTCGTTGCGCTTCATGTCGAGAAAACCTACGTGGTGGCCCTCGTCGGCTTTCTCCCGGGTTTCGGCTACCTGCGCGGCCTCGATCCGCGCCTCATCGTACCGAGGCGCGCCAGCCCGCGACCGCGCATCGCGCCGCTGTCGGTCGGCGTCGCCGGACCCTACACGGGGATCTATCCGTTCGCCTCTCCGGGAGGCTGGAACCTCATCGGCACCGCCGTCGGCTTCTCCCCGTTCGACGTGCGCGCTGGAGCCGCGCTCGGTTTGGGCGACCGAGTGCGCTTCGCGCGAGACACATCGTGATCGAAATCATTTCGATCGCCGGGCTCGCGACCGTGCAAGACGGGGGTCGCCCAGGACACATGCACGACGGAGTGCCGCCGGGCGGACCGCTCGTGCCCGAACTGCTTGGGCGCGCGAACGCCGCCGCGCGTAATGCACCGAGCGAGGCCGCGATCGAGGCGTTCGGAGCCGTCACCCTCGTCGCGCGCGCCCCGGTAGTCCTTGCGAGCGACGACGGCGAAGCGCGCCATCTCGGCGCGGGCGAAACGTACGCGCTTCGCCCCGAAAAGACTGCGGTGCGGTACATTGCAGTGCGCGGCGGCATCGAGGTTCCGGTCGTCTTCGGCGGTCGCGGAACGCTACTCGTCGCGGCGCTCGGGGGCCACGAGGGCCGCCCGCTTCGGCGCGGCGACCTCCTGCGCGCCGGGCAGGCGCCTCCCGAGCATCGACCTCCGGGCTCCCCCGTCGATACTGGGCTGCCGGTTCGGGTCGTGCTCGGCCCCGACCTCGACCGGTTCGACGCGGGGACGATCGACGCCTTTCTCGCGTCCACGTTCATGATCGACACTCGGAGCGATCGTGTCGGGACGCGACTGGCGGGAGCGCGGCTGGTCTGCCCGCCCGACTCTGCCGCTCTGTCGGCGCCGATGATCCGCGGTGCTATCCAGGTCCCCCCCTCCGGCGAGCCCATCGTCCTCGGGCCGGATCACCCGACGACCGGCGGATATCCCGTGATCGCGACGGTCGTTCGGCGGCACCTCGGTCCCCTCGCCGCGAGACGGATTGGCGCAACCGTCCGCTTCATGACGTAGGCTGGGAATAGTAGATTGGACGTGCTGCCAGGAAGGACAACTCAGAATGAAGCTTTATTATTCTCCCGGTGCTTGTTCGCTCCACCCGCACATCGCTCTCCTCGAAACGGGTCAACCCTTCGACCTCGTACGCGTCGACACGCGCTCCCACAGGACGCAAGACGGGACCGACTACTATTCGATCAACCCCAAGGGATACGTGCCGGCGCTCGAGCTCGACGACGGATCGGTGCTCACAGAGGGCGCGATCATTTCCCAGTACATCGCGGACCAAAAGCCCGAGGCGAAGCTCGCGCCCGCCGCGGGCACCATGGACCGCTATCGCCTCCAAGAGTGGATGAGCTTCATCGCCAGCGAGATTCACAAGAGCTTCAGCCCGCTCTTCGCGAACAATCCTGACGAGGTCAAAGAGCAAGCGCGCGCCCGGATCGGGAAACGCTTCGACCTCATCGCCCGCACACTCGAGAGCCGCCCCTTCCTGGTCGGCAACTCGTTCACGGTCGCGGACGCCTACTTGTACAACATGCTGCGCTGGACGCAGTACACGGGCATCGAGCTCGCCAAATGGCCCGCCCTCAAAGCGTTTTTCGCCAGAATCGACGAGCGGCCCGCGGTCAAGAAGGCCCTCGAAGAGGAATCGACCAGACGCTAAGCTCAGTCCACCGCGCTTGCGGCCACGCGTTCGCATGCGCACCCTTTCGCTCCTGCTTCGCCACGAGACGAGGAGACGACCATGAGCAGACCGATTCGCCGCGCCGCAGTCATCGGCGCCGGCGTCATGGGTAGCGGCATCGCCGCGCACTTTGCCAACGCCGGCGTCGAGGTGCTTCTCCTCGACATGGTTCCGCCCGGCTCGAGCGACGCGGACAAGCGCGACCGCGGCGCGCGGAACCGCTTCGCGGCCGGGGGCCTTGAAAAGGCGCTGAAGGCGCGGCCGGCCGCATTCTTTTCCAAAGATCGAGCCCGCCTCGTCTCGATCGGCAACATCGAAGACGATCTCGAACGGGTGCGTGGCTGCGATCTCGTCATCGAGGCGATCATCGAGCAAGTCGAGCCCAAGCAAGCGCTGTTCGAGAAGCTCGACGCGATCGTCGGCGGGGACACGATCGTCGCCTCGAACACGAGCGGCCTGCCCATCTCCGAGATGACGCGCGGGCGATCCGACCGCTTTCGCAAGTCTTTCCTCGTGATGCACTTCTTCAATCCGGTCCGCTACATGAAGCTGCTCGAGCTCGTCGCCGGCCCGGACACGGCGCAGAGCACCATCGAGCGCGTTCGCAGATTCGGCGAAGACGTCCTCGGCAAGGGGATCGTCTTCGGCAAAAATACGCCAAACTTCGTCGGCAATCGCATCGGCGTCCACGCGATGCTCGCGACGATCCACCTCATGCTCGAGGCCGGTCTCGCCCCGGAGGACGTCGATGCCATCACCGGCGAGCCGATGGCGCATCCGAAGAGCGCGTCGTTCCGCACCGCGGACATCGTCGGCCTCGACACCCTCGCCCACGTCGCCGACCACTGTTACGCGACGTTGACGAAAGACGAGGACCGCGAAGTATTCCGCGTGCCGCCGTTCGTCCGGGCCATGATCGAAAAGAAGCTCCTTGGCGACAAGGCGAAGGGCGGGTTTTATCGCAAGGGCGCCGGCGGGACGATCGAGACGCTCGACCCGATGACGCTCGAATACCGCGCGCGCGGAGGCGACAAAGAGATCCGAAACGCGTGCAAAGAGATCTCCGCCGTCGAAGACCCGCGCGAACGGCTCCGCAAGCTCGTGTGGGCCAAGACCGAGAAAGCCGACGGGGGCCTCGCGAAGGCCTCTGCGTTCGCCTGGAACGTGCTTTCGCGATCGCTCGCCTATTCGGTGCGCCGGGTCGGCGAAATCGCCGACGACATCGAGGCGATCGATAACGCGATGAAGTGGGGATACAACTGGGAACTCGGTCCGTTCGAAGCCTGGGACGCACTCGGGTTCGAGGCGGTCATCGACCGGATGAAGAAGGACGGCGTCGCCCTCCCGATGTCGATCGACACGATGCGCGCATCCGGCGCCAAGTCGTTTTACACGGACGATGGACGTGTGTTCGATCTCGTCAAGGGTGCGTATCGGCCGCGGATCGTCGATCCGCGCACGGCCCCTCTCACGGTGCTCCGCAAAGGCGGCCGCCCGGTTCTCGAGAACGGCGGCGCGGAGGCCTGGGATCTCGGCGACGGGGTCTTGGGACTCACGTTCAAGACGAAGGCCAACAGCATCGATCCCGACGTCATCCAGATGATCGGAGATTCGGTGACCAAGGCGGAGAGCGACTTTCGCGCACTCGTCGTGGCCAACCAGGGCGAGCACTTCTGCGTCGGGGCCAACCTGTTCTTGGTCGTGCTCGCGGCGAGTCAGAAGCAGTGGGACTCCATCCACGCGATGGTGAAGAACTTTCAGCTCGCCTGCCAGCGGATGAAGTACGCGAGCGTGCCCGTGGTCGCGGCCCCATACGGAATGGCGCTCGGAGGCGGTCTCGAGGTGTGCCTCGGCGCGGGCAACGTGCAAGCGGCAGCGGAGACGTACGCGGGGCTCGTGGAGGTCGGCGTGGGTCTCGTGCCGGGAGGCGGCGGGTCGATGAACCTGCTCTGGCGAGGGTTCGAGGGGGTGCCCGACGGCGCGACCGTGGATCCCTATGTGCTCGTGACGCAGGTGTTCAAGAACGTCGCGCTCGCTCGCGTCGCGACGAGCGCCGACGAGGCGAAGGCGTTCGGCTACTTCCGGCGTACGGATGGGGTGTCGTTCGATCGGGCGCGGCAGCTCACCGCCGCCAAGGCGCGCGCCATAGGCCTCGCCGAAAGCGAGTGGCGCCCACCGGCGCCGCGCGCGTACGTCCTTCCGGGCGAGAACGGGATTGCGACGCTCCAGATGATGGTGCGCTCACTGGTCGAGACCGGACAAGCCAGCGAACACGACGCGACCATTGCCAACAAGCTTGCGGTCCTTCTGTGCGGCGGGGTGAGCGGATCGTCGCACGAGGTGACCGAAGACGAGATGCTCGAGCTCGAGCGCGAGGCGTTCGTCAGCCTCTGCGGCGAACCGAAGAGCCAAGAGCGAATGCAATACATGCTCACCAACAACAAGCCGCTGCGCAATTGAACGGCGAGAGCCGCCGGCCAGCGTTATGGTTCAACCCATGATCGATGACGTCGTTATCGTCGAAGCGGTCCGCTCGGCCGTCGGCCGGGCCCACAAGGGCACTCTCGCGCAAACGCGGCCCGACGAGCTCGCGGGTCAAGTTATCGCGGCGCTGCTCGCGCGGGTGCCCCAGGTAAAACCGAGCGACGTCGAAGACTTGGTGCTCGGGTGCGCGATGCCCGAGGGCGAGCAGGGGCTCAACGTGGGCCGCGTCGTCGGGCTCCTCGGGGGCCTGCCCATCGAGTCGAGCGCCGCCACGATCAACCGGTTCTGCTCGAGCGGCCTCCAGGCCATCGCAATGGCCGCGGGGGCGATCGCCACCGGCACCCACGACGTGGTCGTCGCTGCGGGCGTCGAATCGATGACGATGGTGCCGATGACAGGCAACAAGCTCAGCGCCTCGCCGGAGGCGATGCGCCGCTTCCCCGACGTTTACATGCCGATGGGCATCACGGCGGAGAACGTGGCGAAGAGGTTCGGGGTTTCGCGCGCCGACCAAGACGCGTTCGCGCTCAAGAGCCAGCAGAAGGCGGTCGCGGCCCAGAAGGCGGGGAAGTTCGACGAGGAGATCGTCGCCGTGCGGGCGACGCGCTACGAGGGGTCCAAGCACGCCGACGTCGAGTTCAAGCGCGACGAGTTGGTCCGTGCGGACACGACGCTCGAAGGTTTGGCGGCGCTCAAACCGGCGTTCTTCGTGAAGGACGGCACGGTCACGGCGGGCAACGCCTCGCCGCTTTCCGACGGCGCCGCAGCGGCGCTCGTCATGAGCCGCGCAAAGGCAGACGCTCTCGGGGTCAAGCCGCTCGGCTACTTCCGCGCATTCGCGACTGCTGGCGTCGATCCTTCGATCATGGGGATTGGACCAGTTCCCGCGGTGCGGAAGCTCCTCGCGAAGACGGGGCTCTCGCTGCGCGACATCGACATCGTCGAACTCAACGAGGCGTTCGCGAGCCAGGCCGTCTACGTGCAGCGCACGCTCGAGATACCCGATGAAAAGCTCAACGTGCTGGGCGGGGCGATCGCCCTCGGGCACCCGCTCGGGTGCACGGGTGCGAAGCTCGCCGCGACGGCGCTCTACGAGCTGCGCCGGCGACGTGGGAAATACGCGATCGTGACGATGTGCATAGGGGGCGGACAGGGCGCCGCCGGCCTCTTCGAACGCGCCCCATAACCGCGCGATACCTTCGCGAGGCCGGCGTCGGCTCGCTGCGGCGTGCTGGA
>JBAULD010000591.1:0-5559 GCA_049578005.1 Polyangiaceae bacterium | reverse complement strand
GAGCGACCGCGGCCGGGTTGGCCGCTGGCGGTGGCGATTGCGCCTCGACGATCGCAGTCGCTGCAAGCTCGGCCCGGGCGGGCGCCGGTGTTTCTCCTTTCGCCAAAGCACCGCCCGCCACGGCGCCGCACTCAGCGCAGAACTTGGCCTTCTCGGAGAGCAGGTGACCGCATTGCACGCAGGGGCGTGTCGTCATCGGGAGAGCCGCATCATCATAGCCTTCGGGGCCCGAACAAGGACACTCTCGCGGGCCCCCAGTGGTCTCAGTCCTCGTCAGGCTCGTGGCCCCGCAGCCCGTGCTTCTTGGCCATGTCGTGCAGGTGCTTGCGGTCCATCTTGGCCTCGCGCGCGGCCGCGCTCACGTTGCCGCTGTGGCGGGATAGAAGCCATTTGACGTAGCGGCGCTCGAATTCGGCGTCGAATTTCGCCCGCGTCTCGCGGTAGCTCTTGCCCGGCTCGAACTGGAATACATCGCCCGAGGCCGGGGGCGCGGTCGGGAGCGAAACGACGTGGAGCTCCGTCTGTCCCGTGGCTCGAGCGAGATACACCGTGCGCTCGAGGACGTTGCGCAGCTCGCGGACGTTTCCTGGCCAATCGTGCGCTACGAGGGCCTGCATCGTCTCGTCCGAGACGCTCATGGTCCCCCCGGACGCCTTCAAGATGTGCTGCACGAGCGAGGGAATGTCTTCGCGGCGCATGCGGAGCGGCGGTACCGTGATGGGGACCACGGCCAGTCGAAAGTACAAGTCCTCCCGAAACTTCCCCGCCTGCACCTCGCGCTGCAGATTGCGCTTGGTCGCCGCGATGACGCGCACGTCCGTCCTGAGCGTCTTGTTTCCGCCGACTCGCCGAAACTCCTTCGTCTCGAGAACCCGCAGCAGCTTCGGCTGGACGTCGATCGGAAGCTCGCCGATCTCGTCGAGAAACACCGTGCCGCCGTCCGCGAGCTCGAACGCCCCTTGCCGCGCGGCGATCGCGCCGGTGAACGCGCCTCGCTCGTGGCCGAAGAGCTCCGACTCGAGGAGCGAATAGCTGACGGCTCCGCAGTCCACGACGACGAACGGGCCCTGCGGGTGCGCGCTCTCGGTCCAAATCGCGCGGGCCAGGACGTCTTTTCCGGTCCCCGTTTCCCCCTCGAGGAGGACCGTCGCGTCGGTCTGCGCGATCCGCTCGAGGACGCCGAAGATCGACCGCATGGCCAGGCTCCGCCCGATCGCGGCGCCGAACCATGTCTTGTCGCTCGGCAACACTTCGACGTTGCGCGCGGCCGGGCGCAGCGCGATCTCCACCTCGCCCACTTTGAGGACCGTGCCCGGCTGCACGATCGCCTCCGACACGCGCGCCCCTTGGACGCGCGTGCCGTTCGTCGAGCCGAGGTCGCGTACGTGCACGCCGTCGTTGGCGCGCGTCAGCTCGCAGTGATGCCGCGACACCGTGTCGTCGCCTAGGACGAGGTCGTTGTCTTGCGCCTTGCCCACGCGTAGCTTTTCGCCGAGCGGCCGGCTCGTTCCCTTCGCGGTCCCCGAGAGGACCACCACGTGGATGCCGACTTTCGTCTCCGCCGGCTGGACGGAGCGCGTCGCGATCTCTACGGCGTCGATTTCGGGCAACGGCTTGTCGTCGCCGGTCGACGTCATCGCGGCACCCACGTGGACACGTCGATGGACGTGACGCCGCCCGCGAGCGCGACGTGACGGCGCACGACGCTGCGCTCGGAGTTCGACGCGACGAGCTCGACTTCCACCGTGTACTCGCCGTCCGGGAGACGAGGCTCGTGCGTGACGACGCGCGGAGCGCGGCCCGGCGCGTAGCGAAACGTGACCTCGCGAGTCCACTCCTCGCCCTTGGGGTCGGTGGACCACCGGGCGTCGACCTCTTCCACGCGCGGCGCCGCGCTTCCGAGGACGTAGTGGACCGTCTGATCTTTGGGCCAATGCTTGGCCGAGAGCGGAACGATGGCGAGGCCCGCGGCCAGAAGGATCAGCCGTCCCATCCGATTGCGGTCCATCAGCGCCCTTTCGCCGCCCGAACCCGCGCCACGAGTCCCGATACGACCGGTTCGGGCACGTCGAACTTCGGCATCTTGCCCTTGCCGTTCTTGATCGACACCGCGATTTCGGCGTCCGTCACCTTGGACTGCCAGTCGGCGTTCGTGAGATCCGGCGCGTGCACCATCGGCCCCATTTGGCCGTCGCCCTTACCCATCGCACCGTGGCAGGCCGAGCACTGCTGGCGCCAGGTGAGGTCGACGAGCTGCGCGACGTCCCCCGGCGAACCGGGGGCGGCGCCTTGCTGCGGTTGCCGCGCTGCCTGCGCCTGCTTCTCGTCGTCGGCGGAGTGGTGATCGGCGGGCGTCCATTCCTTGAGCGAATCCGCGGCGGGCGGTCGGTCGCACGACAGAAGTCCGAGCGCGAGTAGAGCGAGAATGACCGGAATCGAGGACGCGACCACGGTCGGGCAACGTAGTGCCTGGGCGGCCCTGTGGCCAAGCCGGCGTGCTTGGAAGGAGCCGGCTTGCTGGGAGCGGGTGTGGGCGTTACGTTTGGGGCGGGCGTGAGACCGGCCGCTGTCCGGCTGCGACCCGAGGCAACCATGTACTCCGGTGGGAGCGACGGCGGAGCCGCCGTACAGGCCAAGAAAGTCACCGTTCCCGAGCTTCAGGCGAGAAAGCGCGGGGGCCCGCCGCTCGCGATGGTGACCGCCTACGACTTCACGATGGCGCGCCTCGTGGACGAGGCGGGGGTCGACCTCGTACTCGTCGGCGATTCGCTCGGGATGGTCGTGCAGGGGCTCGCAAACACGCTGCCCGTGACGCTCGACGAGATGTGCTACCACGGCCGGGCGGTGGCTCGGGCCGTACGTCGAGCGCACCTTGTCGGCGACCTCCCGTTCATGAGCTACCAGCTGTCGGCGGCGCAAGCGCTCGAGAGCGCCGGACGGTTTCTCAAGGAGGGGGCGTTCGAGAGCGTGAAGCTCGAAGGCGGCGAGGAAGTCGCCGAGCACGTCCGTCGAATCGTCCGCGCGGGGATCCCCGTGATGGGGCACGTCGGGCTGACGCCGCAAAGCGTCCACGCGTTCGGGGGCTTCAAGATGCAGGGCCGAGGCGAGGATGCCGCCGCGAGGATCATCGCCGGCGCCCGGGCGATCGAGGAGGCAGGCGCCTACGCGATCGTGCTCGAGGCGATGCCCCCGGACGTGGCGGAGCGTGTGACTGCGGCGGTCGAAGTGCCGACGATCGGAATCGGCGCCGGGTCGGCCTGCGATGGGCAAGTGCTCGTGTGCACCGACCTCTTGGGGATGGCGCGGGACCACGCGCCCCACTTCGTGAAGCGATTCGCGGAGCTCGGCGACGCGATCGTGGACGCGGTCCGGCGCTACGTGGGCGATGTGCAGAGCGGGGTGTTCCCTGGGCCGGAGCACGCGTACAAGCCAAACCGCCCCGGCCTTCGGGTGGCTGGCGGTCCGGGGTCCGGGGAGGCGTGAGCGGGCGAGGGGCCGTGTCGCGATGTCGACGTGGCCGATGTCGGCGAGCGGGCAGGGTGTGCAGCGGGCGGCGCAGGTAGCGCAGGGGGAGGGGGAGCCCATCCCGATAGGGCTAGGTCGTCCACGTCCACGTCCACGTCCACGACGGCTTTCGATGCGGTCGACGGGGGCCCTCGGGGGCCCTTCGGAGCTCGGTACGGGAAGTGCTTAGCCTCACCAGCGCGCGCGATGGCGGCGAGTCGCCGACCCGCGGAGGAGAGCAAGATGTCGACAGTTGCCCTGGTCGTGATGGAACTCGGGAGCGAGTGGCCGGGTTGGTTCGGGGGCTGCGCGGACGTCGTGGCGTTTAGTCAGGGCGGCGAGAAGCTTCTCCGACGGACCGAGGAGGCGCTCGGCGCGCTCCGCCGTGGCCGGCAAGACATCAGCGTCGCCGTGTTCGCCTGCAACGAGCACCCGGAGGCCGATTTGGGCGGCTACCGCGCGCAGATCGCGCAGGCCCTCCTGTCGGCCGTCCGCGGCGCGCCCTCGGGGCGCCTGATCCTGACCGCGTCGGATCGCGCACCGGCGCGCGTTCGATTCGAACTTCTCTCGCTGGCGGGCGCGCTCAGCGAAAATCTGCGAGGCACCACGGCGACGGTCTCGCTTCGATTCATTGAATCGGCTCGAGAGGAGACTTCCCGCGCTCGCTCGCTAGCGCGCGCGTTGCCGGGCTCTCCCGTGGAAGCGAGCCGCGACCTCTAGTAGCGGCTTCGCGAGGCTCGCTCCTCGCGGATTGCCGCTCGCTTTCGCGCGAGGGAGACTCGCTTCTTCGGCGCCGAGCGTTCATCCCCGCTGATCGAGATTCGCTTGCTCGGGACCGGAGCTCGCGTCTTCGTGAGTCCGCTTCAATTGCCGGCAGGCGAATCATGGTTGTCGGCGAACGAGGCTCCCTTCGTCGCCCCGTAGTCTCACTTGCCGGAGACCGAGACTTGCTCGGATGGGAACGAGGCTCCATCGTTGGATAGTTTGTCTCCTTCGTCGGAGTGTGAATCTCGGCCACTGAAGAGGGGAGCTCGGTCTTCGAAGGGTGGAGCTCGGTCTTCGAAGGGTGGAGCTCGGTCGTCGGAGAGTGACCATCGGGTGTCGGAGAGCGACGCGCGGTCGCCGGAGCGTGAAGCTCGGTCGTCGGAGAGGGGAGCTCGGTCGCCGGAGCGCGCGGCTGGGTCGTTGACAAGTGAGCCTCGGTCGTCCCAGCGTGAGGCTCGGTCGTCGGAGAGCGAGACTCGGTCGTCGAAAAGGGGGGCTCGGGTGCTTGCGTCGGCGCGTCCGTCGCTGAGAATCGAAGCTCGCTCTTCCGGGAGCGAGGTTCGCCCCTTCGCGAGCGAGCCTCCCTTGTGCGAACGCGAGGCCCGGTCGTCGTCGAGCGAACGTTCGTATGCGATTGGCAACCTTCGGTCCGTCGAAGTCGGCATTCACGATTCGCCGGCCGAGACTCAGGCGCTCGCCGCGGCCGCTCGGTTGTCGGCGACGATCGCTCACTGCCGAGCCGGCGCGGCTCCGTCCCGCTCGAATATCCAAACATCCCGCGTGAGGCTCGCGTGGATATCGATTCGCGGCCAGAAGTCCGACTCCCACGTGGACACGTGAGCCCAGCGGTACGCGAGTCGACCATCCCGCAGGGCCTCGAAGTACTGCCGAGAGTCGATATCCAGTCGAAGTCTCGACTCCTCTGGAGTCAGCACGCGGCCGTCGCGCTCCTTCGCCGCCGGATCCAGGAGGTATTTCTGGGCCCAGAACGCCGGGACGACGATGAATCGCGGCCTCCGCGCTTCGACGTCGGAGAAGCGATCGCTCACTTCGACCAAACCCGGGACGGGGTTGCGGCCTTCGATCGGGCTCGGATCGACCCGCCGGAGGTCGCGGATCCACGGCAGCCGCGGCAGGTGAACGTTGTTCCCGTAGACTTCGACGTGGTCGTCGGGGCGCGCGTGCGCCCGCATCCAGCGCTCGGCATCGTAGCGCGGGTCGAGGACCATCGCCGCGTCGACCGCCGCACATCGAAAGAGGGCCGCCGCGAAGCATGGCGCGGCGATCGCC
>JBAULD010000590.1:0-3708 GCA_049578005.1 Polyangiaceae bacterium | reverse complement strand
CGGCAGCGCTGCCCGTGTCGCACTGCAGCGGGGGCTCGGGGGTTCCGACCGGACGATTGCACGTTCCGTCCGGCTCGAGGCTCACCGCGTCCAACGCGTAGAGCGCTACGTTTTGCGTCGGGCAAGTGCGCTCGAGGTACAGCGTCGCGTGAACGATCGGCGGGTTGGCCACGGCCTGCACCGGAACCCCGGGGGGAGTCACCGCGGGGGAAAGGCCGACCACCAACGGCTGCCCCAGGCTTGATCCGCGCACGGCCCCCACGTCGTCCACGAGGATGAGCAGGCCGTCGCTGAAGGTCTCGAAGTCGATGCCGTGCTGAATCCGGATTTGGAGAGCGGCGCTGTTCGAAGGCACGGCGGCGAAAAAGTCGGGGTGCAAATCGAACTGGCCCGACCAGCAGTCCTGAACGTCGAGCGTGCCGGAGACGCAACCAACGCCCTGCCCGAGCGAGCACCCCGGCGCGACGATCGCGGCGAGCGACACGACGAGCGCGAGGCAAGCGAGGGTCTTCACGCCCCCCGCAGCGTAGCGCGGACTGGGCCTTTGCCCATGCCTTGTCTCATTCATTCGGCGGTCACGAGGTCGCCGTGATTCGGCCCCCTCCGAGGACGCGGTCGCCGTCGTAAAGGACCGCGATCTGACCGCGCGTGATGGCCCGCACAGGCCCGTCGAACAAGACGCTCGCCCCGCGGCGCGACGAACCTACGACGACCGCGTCCGCTCCATCGTGCCGGTAGCGGACGCGGACGCGCGCCCGCGTCGGGAGCACCACACCGTCCGCAAGAGACACATCCGCAAGCTCCGCGCCGCGCGCTAGCAGCGAATGCTCGGCGCCGAGGTGCACGGTGCCCTCCGGTGCGTCGATGCGCGTGACGAACGCGGGTTTGCCGAGCGCTACGCCGAGTCCCTTGCGCTGACCGATCGTGAATTGGTGGACGCCTTCGTGGGCGCCCACGGTACGCCCCTCGTCGTCCACGATCCGCCCGGGGCGCACCCGATCCGGCGCGCGCTGCGCGACGAAGTCGGCGTATGCGCGCGCGCCGCCGCCGACGAAGCAAAGATCCTGGCTCTCTCCCTTCTCTGCGCCCGGAAGGCGGCGCCGGACGGCCTCGGCGCGAACCTCGCTCTTCGTCGAATCGCCGAGCGGAAAGACGAACCGTTCGAGCCAGTCCCGCGGGCTCGCGTACAAGAAGTAGCTCTGGTCCTTCACGGGGTCGGCGGCAGTCCGTAGCCGGACTGCCCCGTCGGGCTCGTGCGCGATGCGGGCGTAGTGTCCGGTCGCGACGCGCCGGGCGCCGAGACGACCCGCAATGGCGAAGAGTTCGCCCAGCTTCACTCCCCGATTGCACGCCGTGCACGGGCTCGGGGTCTCTCCGGAAAGATAGGCATCGACGAACGGCTCGACGACCGAGCGCGCGAAGAGCGCCCGGCGATCGAACGTGAAGTGGGGAAATCCAAGAGCATCGGCGACTCGGCGCGCGTCGTACTGGTCCTCCGGGGCGCAGCAGCGGGCGCCGCCCGGTTCCCCGGGCTCCGGCTCCGGATAATCCCAAAGGTGCAGCGTGACGCCCACGACGTCGAACCCGGCGTCATGCAGACGGGCCGCGGCGACCGAAGAATCCACGCCGCCGCTCATGGCGACGACGATTCGCTCGCGAGCCGGCATGGGCCGTTCGCTTAGCACGCGTACCCCAAAGGACGAGAAGCGAACCGCCAGGTGTGGCTCCCCCCTCCTACCTCTCCGGCCCTGGCGTCCCCAGCTATCCTGGCGGCTCTCTCTCCATGGCACGCCCGATGCTCTCGATTGCGCGGGCATGAAGGCGGCTGCCCCACGACTTGGAGAGGCCGATCGACGCCGCGGCCGCCTCCAGCGTCTCGTCACCGAAATAGTGTCGCTCGATGATCGCGCGCTCCCGGTCGGGGAGGGCGGCGACGATCGCGCGCAAGCGAGCCGAAAGCTCGGTGTTTGCGACCACGTCCTCCGGGGTCGCGACTTCACTATCGGTGGGATCTCCGGCGACCGAGCCGACCGCCATCGCCGTCGCGATTCCGGCAAGGTACGAGTTGAGGCGAGCGTCCGCATCCTCAGGGGTTTTGGCAGGACTCGAGGCGTCTTCCTCGTCGTACGTCTCGAGCATCCGATCGCCTGCCTCGAGTGCGCGTAGATCCCGATAAAGACGACGCGGGAGTTCGCCCCACTGGCGAACGCCGTCGATGATGGCCCCGCGAATCCGAAGGTTTGCCCACCGCCGAAATGGTACGCCGCGGGACTCATCGAACGTGCGCGCCGCCGAAAGGAGGCCCTCGCGTCCGAAAGAGCGCAAATCGTCGACCTGGGATCTCGGAGCGATGCGTCGCCTCATTTGACGCGCCACGATATCGACGAGGTCGAGCTCGGCATGAAATCGCGCGAGCACCTCCGGCGTATCGCCGGAGCGGGGGTCGATCTGGGTGTTCATGCGAGGCGATGCCATGGCGATGCGAAGCGTTGGCGTCTCGGCCACCATAGCAGCGTCCCCTTGCGGCGTTGCAAGGGCGGTTGGTATCGTGGTCGATTCGGATGGGCACCGAGTTCGACGACGAGCGACGGAGGAAGAGCGCGGGCTGCCCGCCCTCCCAGTCGCCGCCGGAGCCCGACCGCGCCGGGGACGACGAGCGGGCGGGCTCGGCTTGGCGAAGCTGGTTGTCGGCGCTGGCAGCAGACGCGGAGGCGGCCACGGCCGCGGCCCTGGCGTACGAATCACTCCCGACCGAGGCGCGGGACGCATGGCTCGACGCCCTCGAGATCGACGGGCCTCTGCTCGCGGTTCCGGCTGTCGCGCTCTACGCGCCTTTGCTCGCCGTGGAACTCGACGCGTCGAGGCGAAATCGCATTCAGCGTGCCCTCGAGGCCGACCCCCTCCCAAGGATCGACCGACCCGACGACGCCGTCGCGCTGCGCGGTGTTGCGAGCGATGGAACGCACGCTTGCGTCCTCGTCGCTCCGCTGTACCTCGAGTTCGTGCAGGTCCTCACCTGTCGATATACGCCCGGCGGCGGCTTTCTCGCCGTGCGCCACGACCCCTTTTGCCACGCGGGAGATCTCCCGGCGCTGTGCGAAGTTCATGGAGTTCCGGTCGAGCCGACGCCGCTGCACATCGTCGTCGAAGAGCTCGCCCACGCGATCCTCGCCGACAAGCGCGAGCAGCGACCTCCCCACTCTGCGCTCGCGTCGTTCGCGTACCTCTTCGGCCCTCATCTGGACGAAGATGGGGATGCCGCGCCTCCAAGGCCCTGATAGAACTCGCCCGGGCGCGACATGCCGGACGACCTCGAACGCCGCTGCGGAACGTGCGCCCGTTTCGTGCGAGTCATCGAGAAAATCGACGACGCCGGGGAGGTCCGGCGTGCGGGCGACTGTCTGCTCGGGGTTTGGCCGTCCCCTCTCTACGAGACGAGCACGTGTTCGCAGTGGGTTCGGCGAGGCGAGTTCAAAGCCCGCCCACCGGCCCGCGCGGCAAGTCCGCGTCCTCGGCCCCGACCGATCGGGCCGACGTCCGCCGTCGGCCCGATCTCGAATGGCGGGGCGAGCCCCCTTTCTCTCCCGGAGGACCTACTCGAGATGGATGCCGAACAATTTCGCCGTGTGCTTTCCGAAGTGATCCGCGACGAGCTGGGGGTGGGCGAAGTGGAAATCGCGGGCAAGTGGATCGGGGGCGAGATGATCC
>JBAULD010000589.1:0-2741 GCA_049578005.1 Polyangiaceae bacterium | reverse complement strand
GCTTTCCTCGATGGGGGACGAGTCTGGGCCGATACGAGCATACATCCAGAGCTTGACGGCCACGGCGCAGGACTGAAATACGGAACCGGCGGCGGCTTGCGCTTTCAGTCCGGTTCCGCGTTCGTGCTTCGAGCCGACCTGGCCTGGTCGCCAGATGCGACGCCCATAGCGGGATACGTCGCGGCGGGTCAGATGTTCTGAACTCGGCGGATTGGTGCTGCCCGAGCCCCGCGGTCTCGACTGGCATTTCGGATTGGCGAGGGGCTCGACGGCGGGTGATGAAAATAGTCGGGCTCCGCCGCAACCTCACCACGGAGCGGACTGAGCGCGCGGCTGGAGGGCCTCGGAATCGTTCCTGGCTGCACCGTTCACGTTCCTTCGCAAGTCGTGCTCTAGTTGGTAACGTTTCATTTGCATCCGTGTTCGCACGAGCAGAATGCCGAGCGCGATGATGCAGGCGACCAATGAGCAGGCGAGCAGCACGATCAGCTGGCCGCTCTGCGCGAAAATGGCGCTCAAGTGAGCGAGGAGGCCTCGCTTCTCTTTCTTGCGTTCGAGCTCGGCCATCGCCTCATTCGTCCCGAAGACCGCCTGTCGCGAGACTTCATAGACCGCGCTCGCCAGGGCGGCCCGCGCCTCCGAATCGTTCAGGGCCGTGCGCACGCTGAGCGCGACGGTGGCGCGAACGACGGTGTCGACGGCAGGGGCCAAAGTGTCCGGCAAATCCGTGGCCGCCGCTTGCAGCGCGCCACGTGAGAACGCGGCGCCCGCGAGCGTCGCCAATTCGCGGAGGCGGCGCTCGTTTTCCGAGCCGCTGGCCTGGGCGAGGATGGCGTCGACCGCAGCTCGTGTCACCGCCCTCGTCAGCGCATCAAGCGGAGCGTGGGTGTCGTCGCCGGAAGCGCCCTCGGTTAGACCCGTCATGCCATCGGCAACTAGGGTCCTAACAGCTTGTCGCATTTCCGCGGAGGACAAGGCGTCGGCAAGCATCTGCCGCCTCCGAGGGTCGGCAAGCACGTCGGCGCCAGCGATGGCTGCACCTTTCGTAACCGACTTCGCCCCCGCTTCGAAGGTCGGAGCACAGCCCGTCGCGGCCAGTACGAATAGGATCACGCGCTTCGTTGCGGTTAGTGACAAGACCATGAGCCCCCGAGTACGGCAAAGCTCGAGCCACTTCGTGCCCACTCAAGTCGGGAGATGTTTTGCCCACGCGCTAACTTTTAGCGCAGAGCGCAGGTGCGTCCCTCGTTGAAGCGATCGACGCTGGGCGGCGCCACGATCACGTGAAGGAGAAACGGCCGAGCGAGAGACCGTTCGAATGCAACGTCCCAATTCGATCGCATCGGCGCTCCCGTTGAACGGGCGCGGTAGACATGCCCGCAAAACCGCACGGGTTGTGGCAATCTGCCACCAAAATTGTGAGCGCATCGGCAGCGCGCAAAGTTGCCCCGGAGGCCATTTCCGCGTGAGGGAGCCGGCGCGCCACGTGCCATAACGACCTAGGCCGCGAGCAGAATCGTGTTGCGTCCCCGTCACAAATCTGCTGGCGAGCACGAGAATCCAAGGAAGCGACGGCGCCAGGCAACAACGAGACAATCGCAGCACGGCTAGTCCTGGTCGCGATTACAAGCCGCGCGGACACCACGTGCGTTGCAAATCACTATGGCCGCCGGGCGCCAAGCGCGTGGAGTGTTACGGAGCCACAAGACCCGCTCGCGATCAAATCATCATGGCGGAAAGCGATTCTCGTCCCGAGGGGGTAGCGCGCGGGCCGCGAGCCGAAACTTGCGAGCCCCCGTTTCACTCGCGACGTTCACCAATACCGACGGAAGCCTCCGCGTCGCGCGTCGACGCATTCGCTCCGTCTCGCGCAGTCAGGATCGACCGCTCATCGTACGGATTCGTGTCAGGCCGAGGCACTGGATTGGGCTCGATTCGAACTACCACGGCTGCTCTCGGCAAACCGACGGACCGCGAATGCAGCGGCGGGCTCGGAGCGGCTTTCCGTTCGGGCGACCAGGAGAGCGCGCCGGCGTCCGCAAAGGTGACCACGGTCGACGTCGGGCGCGGGGTCGGCTTCTCCGACGGAGGTGACCTCCGAAGGGACTCATCAGTCCCCTCCGTCGGTGAAATATCTACCCGGCTTGCTCCAACGGCCGTCGCCGCTTTTCGCGCCTCCGAGTCTCTTGCGTGCACCGAAGAATACGCCAGAAAAAACGTCCCTAGACCGAGCGCTGAAAGCATGACCAAGGACCCTACGGCGACTGCTGCAGATGCCGCGCCCGTGGGCAACGAAGGCGCCGACTCGGCAGACTCGTCCACCGGCTCTGGAGATGACGGGGGCGGCGGTGGGATGAACCAACCGCGCTGTGGAGTTTGGCTCACCATGATCCCGGCGGTCCAATGCGAGAACCGCGCCAAGAGCCACCGTCGAGAATTCGGTATCCAGAAGAGTCCTGGAACACTCCGTGCACAGTGTTCCGCCCTACCAGTCTAGCGCCGCAGATATCAGAGTCACGAATCCTTGACCGTTACGGCCTACTCACACATGCGCATTCCGATCGCGACCTATCGCCTGCAGTTGGGCCGGGAATTTGGGTTCGACCAAGCTCGCTGCGCCGTTCCCTTCCTTGACCTCTTCGGAATATCCGACCTTTATTGTCCGCCCATTTACGAGGCGCGCCCGGGCAGCAATCATGGATACGACGTAACGAACCACGAGCTCATTAACCCAGAGCTCG
>JBAULD010000588.1:0-1731 GCA_049578005.1 Polyangiaceae bacterium | reverse complement strand
GGTTTGACTGCCGACGGCTCTGGCGCCGCCGGGGCCGACGCGCCCGCGGTCGCCGGACAAGGCGGGCACAGACAGGCGGACTGCACATAAGCGAAGCAGGCCAAGAGCGCGACTCGAATCAACATGGCGAAAGTCCTCGGTTGGGAAGGCTGAGATTGCGCACGAGCGGTCACGGTCCACCCTCGCTCCCCGCCTCGAACCCCTCGTTTGCTTGCTTGTGTCGATAGAATCCGAGCTTGCTGATCCAAAGCGCCATGCGCGCCTCCTTGGGCGCTGCGATCCGTATCGAAAAGAAGGTCGACGGGTCGAATCCCGTCGGGATGCGGCTCGGTATCGCCTGTTGATGGAACGAACTCCAAGGAATCGTATAAAGATGCCACTCTTCGGTGGTCAGCATCACGTACGAGAATGCGTTCCCGCAGGCGTATGAGGGTAGCTGAGCCGCGACGCTCCCGCCGCCGACCAATCCCGAACCGTTGACTACGGTGGTGATGACGGCGCCGTTGGAGAGAGAACCTGCGTCGATGTTCGTGCACACGCCCGAGTCCGAAAACCCAGTGGCCGCGGACGCATCGGGCACGTACCCGCCGCCGTGAGAGTTTTTGTCGTCGATGGAGAGGGTGAAGCCTTTGGTCGTCGGAGCGCCGCTGGGATCGTAGCTGCGGGCCCAGAAGATCAGTCCTTCGTAGGCAGACGCGTCGATCGGACAGGTGGTGACCACGCCTGCGGGGGTCGTGCAATCTTGTCCTGGATACCCACCGATGCTGTACGTGCCCCAACCGCACCCGTAGTCTTCGTATCCATGCGCCTGGAGAAACAGCGCGCGCTGGCGCCCGCACAGTCCGCCGTCTCCGCCCTCGATCACGGCGGTGAAGGAGTCGTCGAGGCTCCCGTTCGGATCGACCGTGCTCGCGCCGCCGTCCGTCCCCGTCGTCATCACGGCGCCTGGGGTCGAGTCCCCGTACGCGTACCAGCCGTAGTTCGCGGTATCATAGTCTTCGATTTCGTCGATGATGTAAGGCGCCTCTTCGGCGCAATTGATGCCGACCCCGGGGGGCAAAGGCCTCGCGCTGCAGCCCTGAACCAGCAACGCTCCGACGCCGCCGACCGAGAACAGACCCGCCACGACGCCCACGGCAAGCGGGATCCATCGTTCGGGCGGACGCCCGAGTCCGGTTTTGGATGGGGAGCGCGCCATGGATTACTTCACCACCAAATGCTTCCGATCAGCGAAAAAACGTGGAGGTCGGGATTGTAGCTCGGATCGACGATCGGCGGGTACCCGGTTCTGGCGTACACGTTTATCCCGTCGGAGAAGTACGAATACTGGAGCGCGATTTCGTTTCGGGCCTTCCAGCCCGTGTGAAACAGAATCCGTGACGACAGGATGGAGAATGCTTGCCTGTCGTCGCTGCTGTTCAGCCGCACGTGGTCGAACCGTTCGGAGACGCCGAGCCAGGACAGCACGTTGTACGTCGCTTCGACGCCTCCTTTCAGCTTGAGAACGCCGTCAAAGTTCGGATCGCTGCTGCTGACGCTCGTGCCGATACCGAACACGCTGACCAGCACGTCGGGGCTCTCGCCCGTGTATCTTGTCCCGAAAAGAGCCCGGGAAAGGCTCAGATCGTATTGAAACCCGAACGTCGTGAGACCCCCGTTTCCGTTGCTGTTTGGCCCGAGGTATCCCTCGATGAGATCGGGACCGCCGCCCTTTGCGTTCAGGATTTCCAG
>JBAULD010000587.1:0-4475 GCA_049578005.1 Polyangiaceae bacterium | reverse complement strand
CGCACACGTCGGCCCGCGGTTCGGCGACGAACGTCCCCTCGCCGCCGAGGAGCGCGAGCGCCTCGAACGCCGGGACCGAGCGTCGCTGGACCACGCGACGTCGCTCGACGCGGGCGGGTTTTGGGAGCACGTCGCCCGCGACCTCGGAGAGCGGCGCGTCTGCGGCCTCGCCCCGATTTGGTCCCTCCTGCGAAGCATTTCGGGGGGCGTTCGAGGGCGCCTCCTTCACTACGAGCAGACGGTGGATGGCGACGACGGGTCGATCGTCAGCCACGCCGCGGTCGGGTTCTACGGGTGACGGACTCGCTCAGCGCAAATCCGCCACCGCCGCCGTGAGATCGCCGACGGACACGGGCGACCTCACCTTGAGCTCCGGCGCGAAGACGGCGACGCGAAGCTCCTCGAACGACCACCGGATGGCCCGCGCGCTCTCCCGATCTCGCGCCGCCGATTCCTTCGCGATGTACGCTGCCCACAACGGCGCGATCGGGGCGAGCTTCTCGGCGTCCTTGCGCGGGTCGGCGATCTCGCGGCCCAGTCGGGTCTGCGCGGCCCGGAGATAACGCGGCAAGTCTTCGAGGCGGCCGAGCGGTATCCACGCGATGAGGTCCGGCGGAAAGAGCCGCTCGAGCTGCGCGCGAATCTCGGCGATGGCGAGCTGCGCGCCCGGGTGCTTGGCCGCGCTCCGGAGCGCCTGAAGTGTGCGGTCGAACTCGGCCGATGCGCGCCCGATGGCCGGGCCGAAGAGCGCGAAGGCCGTGTCGATGCGCGGGGCGCCCATGGCCAGGAGATCGTCGAACGCGCGCTTCGTTCGCGGGAGCACGCTCCCAGGAGAGAGCCCGAATGCTTCGTCCACGATTCGCGAGAGGACCGTGGCTCGGAACGCGTCGCCGTCCGCGCGAGACGGGGCGGCACCGTTCGCGCGGCCAAATGCCGGCGGAATGCGCGAAACCACGGTCGAAAGGGCTCCGCGCGCGGCGATGGCGAGCAGGCGGCGCACACCCGCGCGGCTCGCGGCGTCTGCGGCGCCTTGCGTTTCGAAGAGCGCGAGCTCGACCGAAGTCTCCCGGTCGACGATCCCCGGGTACGCGCGCACGGTCGCGCCGCCGACGTCCCGAGTCACGAACGCGGGCAGATCGCCGAAGTCCCAGACCATCAGCCCTTTGCGCTCCCAGCGGGGATGCTGCGAAGCGTCCTTCCACGCGTCGAGCGCGCGCGGGCGCAGGCGTCTCCACAGATCGGCGATGTCCTTTCCTTGGGCGACGAGCTCGCCCTTCTCGCCCACCACACGGCACGTGAAACGCAAGAACGCGGGCACCGCGTCCGGACGAAGACTGTCCTCGGCCACGTCGACGCCGGCGATCTCCGCCAAGGCCTCGGCGAGGGCCGGAATCATCGGGCCCCGGAAGGGCACGAGCCGCGCCGCGAGTCCGTCCGCGACCTCCGGAACGGATCCGAGCTCGCGCCGGAGGGCGCGCGGCAGTTCGTGGAGCAGCGCGGCGATCTTCTCTCGGTGCATGCCCGGGACCGTCCAGTCGAGCTCTCCGGGATGAATCTGCGGCACGAGGACGAGCGGAACGGAGACGGTGATTCCGTCGTCGTCGGCGGACGGGTCGAACCTGTACGTCAGCGGGAGCGAAGCCCCGTGGAGGGTCAGGCTGTCCGGGTAGTCCGACGGCACGAGCCCCGGATCGCCCGCGAGCACGTCTTCGAGCGAGAGAAAGAGCACGCCCGGGTCCTTCTTCTCCGCCTCCTCGCGCCACACTTCGAAGCTCGGTCCGTCGACGACGTGCGCCGGCAGGCGCCGATCGAAAACGGCGATGAGGGCGTCGTCGTCCGCGAGCATGTCGCTCCGGCGCGCCTTGTCGCGCAGCCGCGCCACTTCGTCCAAGAGCTCGCGGTTCTTCGCCTGAAAGGCTCCCCGCGTCCGGAACTCGCCTCGGACGAGCGCGTGATCGATGAACATCCGCCGCGCTTGGACGGGCGCGATGCGCGCGTACTCCACGCTTCGGTCGCGAAACACGGGGAGTCCGAAGAGCGTGGCGTGCTGTTTGACCGAGGCCCGCGCGGACTTCTCGGACCAGTGCGGGTCCGAGTACCGGAGCGTCAGCAGGTGCGGCGAGGCGTCGAGCAACCACTCGGGCTCGATCTTGGCGGCCATTCGCGCGAAGAGACCGGACGTCTCGACGAGCTCGAACGCCATGAGCCACGCCGGCGGTTTGCGCGCGAGCGACGACGACGGGTGGATCGAGAAGCGCGTTTGCCGAGCCCCCACGTACACCCGGTGCTCGGCATTCCACTGGCCCACCTTCGAGAGCAGTCCGCTCAGGAGCGCTCGATGGAGCGCGTCGCCCTCGTCGGACGGCGGAGAAGGGCGACGATCTCGCGAGCTTGGGGCGGGGCCCGCGTCCGGACTTTCCAAGCGGAGCTCGCGCACGACGTCTTCGAGCTGCCGGTGAATCTCGGCCCACTCCCGAATGCGCAGAAACGAAAGAAAACTCTCTTTGCAAACGCGACGCAGATGGCTCGATCCCTTGCGCTCCGCTTCGCGAACGAACGCCCAAAGGCGCAGAAGGCCCACGAAGTCGGAGCGTTCGTCGCGGAACCGGCGGTGTAGCTCGTCGGCTTTCTGCTGCGCTTCGCGGGGCCGTTCACGGGGGTCTTGCACGTTGAGGGCGGCCGCGACCACGAGGACCTCTCGAAGACATCCGCGCTCGGCCCCGGCGAGGATCATCCGGCCGATGCGCGGGTCTACCGGGAAGCGAGCCAGCCGCTCGCCGAGCGGCGTGAGCTCTCGATGGGCACCGAGCGCGCCTAGCTCCTCGAGGACGCGGTATCCCTCGGTCACCGACCGAGGTTGCGGAGGGTCCACGAACGGGAAGTCTTCGACGCTGCCGAGGCCGAGCGCCTTCATGCGGAGAATCGTCCCGGCGAGGCCCGTCCTCTTGATTTCGGGATCGGTAAAAGCCGGCCGAGCCGCGAAACTCGGCTCGTCGTACAGGCGCACGCAGATGCCGTCCCGCACCCGCCCGCAGCGCCCCTTTCTCTGGTCCGCGCTGGCCTGGGAGATCGCCTCGATCTGCAGGCGTGTGATGCCCGAGCGCGCGTCGTAGCGCGAGAGACGAGCGAGGCCCGTGTCGACCACGTACACGATGCCCGGGATGGTCAACGACGTTTCGGCGACGTTCGTCGCGAGGATGACGCGCCGCTCGGGAATGCTCGCAAAGACTCTTTGCTGATCGGCCGCGGAGAGGCGCGCGTAGAGGGGTTGTACGACCGTGTGCTTGAGGCTCCGTCCGGCGAGCTCGCTCTCGGTCTCGCGAATCTCTCGTTCGCCGGGCAAAAAGACCAGAATGTCGCCGTGGGGGTCGAGCGACGTGACGTTCGCCACGGCGTTCGCGACGGCCTCCGGGAGGTCCGCGTCGTCGGGAGGGGGCTCGTAGAGGACGTCCACCGGGTACGCGCGGCCTTCGACCTGGAGGACCGGCGCCCCGCCGAAGAACGCCGAGAGCCGCTCGGTTTCGAGGGTGGCCGAGCTCACGATCACTTTGAGGTCCGGCCGCTCGGGTCCGATACGCTTCAACCAGCCCAAGAGAAAATCGATCGTGAGGCTCCGCTCGTGCGCCTCGTCGATGATGATCGTGTCGTAGCGTTGGAGCAGCCGATCGCTGTGGATCTCCGCGAGGAGAATGCCGTCGGTCATGAACTTCACGTACGTGATGGGCGACGTGCGGTCTTCGAAGCGCACCTGATAGCCGACCTCGGTCCCGAGGGGGCTTCCGAGCTCGCTGGCGACGCGGGCCGCGACGCTCGTGGCGGCGATGCGGCGGGGTTGGGTGACGCCGACCATCTTGTGAACGCCGCGGCCCATGGCCAGGGCAATCTTGGGGAGCTGGGTCGTCTTCCCTGACCCGGTCGCTCCCGCGACGATCACGACCGGATGGGCGTCGATTGCTTCCGCGATGTCCCGCACCCGCGCGGAGATCGGCAGCTCGGGCGGAAACCGGATCGGGGAGGTCTGCTCCTGCAGTTCATCCGGCCGATGGTCGGAAGGGGCGGTCGCTTCGCCGGACATGGCGGCACCTGCCATAGCACCGGCCCGGAGCGGACGTGCGCGGGGCGGTTATCCTACCGGCATGTGCCGAAACATCCGGGTGCTGTTTCATTTTCAGCCGCCGACCACGCCTGACGAAGTGCACGCGGCGTCGCTTCAATACGTCCGAAAAGTGAGCGGAACGCTGAAGCCCATCGAGGCCGACCGAGCCGCGTTCGATGCCGCCGTCGCCGAGATCGCGAGCGCGACGACCCGTCTGCTCGACGCGCTGACCCCGCGTGGTCCATGCCGGACGCGCGAAGGCGAGCGCGAAAAGGGAAGGGCGCGCTGGAAGAGGCGCGAGGCCGCGATGGCCGCCGGGCGGACGGCGGTGGGAGTGAAGAGCGGGGGAACGTGAGGCCGCCCTCCCGCTACCGGATGA
>JBAULD010000586.1:0-5967 GCA_049578005.1 Polyangiaceae bacterium | reverse complement strand
TCGGTTCACCCCCCCGTGCGTGGGGACGACAACGGCTTGTGCTGGTCCCCCGCCGACGGGGTCGGTTCACCCCCACGTGCGTGGGGACGACCGTGCAGCGGCATGAGGGTGCGGGCCATTCGGCGGTTCACCCCCACGTGCGTGGGGACGACCACGTTCGTATCGGCCATCTCGGCCCGCATGTCGGTTCACCCCCACGTGCGTGGGGACGACACTATGATCTTTCGCGAAGATACACCCTCCAAGCCGCCCGAGGTGTCAGGGTCGGACTCCTCGCGAAAATCGGCGCTTCCCCCCGGGGTCCCGGTCACCCCTTCGGCCGCGGATCCGCAGGTGCCCGCGGCGCTTCGAGCGGGCGCTGCACCAAGAGGAGGCCTTCCATGTCAATGATCGAGCGGCTCGTGTCGCCGTTGGTCTCGACTATGAAACCCTGTTCGTTCGGGCTCCGATAGATCAACAGCGAGCCACCCTGGTAGTTGCGGCGGCACACAAGCGCCCACAGCTTCGCGCGTACCCTCGCCGAGAGGGTGCCGACGAAAACTCCAGCGCGGACCTCAAGCATCCAGCGGGTCAGCTGTCCGCGAAGGCCAGGCTTCGCGGACTCGACGATGATCACAGTCAAAACGGCACCTCGTCGTCTGACGCAGCGACGGGCCACTCCACATCGTCCTCATATGCGTCGCCGCGCGCAGCCTCCGGGATGGTCTTCGCGATCGACGGACCGGTCGTAGCGGGCACCGCCGAAGGGGCGAAGTTGTGCCCGCCCGCGGACGTCGTGCCGTCGCTATTCCAAAGCGCTCCGGGCGCGTCACCAAGCCCCTCCTCGGCCGCCTCGCCGGCGATCCCGTCAGCTTCCTCCTCCCCTCGGTGAAGAACGAGCCGCGCCCGATCGGGACTCAACCCGAGCGCGCGTTGGAGGTCGGGAACGATGCGTTCGAGCAAGCGCGTCGAGTGAAAGAGGTCCCGGCAGTTCTTTCGAACGCGCGACTCGATCGAGCTCGCACCATCGCGCGCCGCGCGAAACGCGGCGGGGACTGTCACGTCGAGCTTGTAGAGATCGGCGATGTCGTAGACAAACGAGAGCTGCTTGCCGACGTGGACGAACCCGAGCCCGGGACTGAAGCCGGTGGCGACGATGGCGCCATGGCACAGGCCGTAGAGTGACGCATTCGCTGCTGAGATGGCGCGGTTCACGGGATCGGCGGCAGCCCAATCCGCTTGCTTGTAGGAGCGGCCATTCCACGGCACGCCGGTCTCGCGCGACATGGACGCGTACGCGTCGCGAACCCTGGCCCCCTCGCGTCCCCGGATCTGCTCGAGGCTCAACCCATCGGGCACGCCCTCGGGAAAGCGCATCGTGTACATCCGGCGCACCACCTCGGCGTGCTTCTTCTTCGAAGCCCACGCAATCGCTTGGGCCTCGAGATGGTGGGAGCGTCGCGTCTCGCCGAGCCCGGACGCATAGAAACGCGCGCCGTGCTCGCCGCACCAAACGATGGAGCAACCACCTTCGGCAAGGGCGAGCACTGCTGCGTGAGTGATCGTCGAGCCGGGCCCCAACATCAGCGAAGACAGCGCCGCGACTGGGACCGCAATGCGGCCGGTCTTGTCGCGCAGCTCGATCGCGTAGTCCGCCCGCTCGATGCGAACTTTTTCCGTGTAAAGGAATGTCCAGCCATCGGCGACGCGAGGGAGCTGCGACAGATCGGAAACGACGCGTTGGCTCAAGGGATCCTCGCGATCGAGAGGAGGCCGAAGCCGTAGGCCTTGGCGGGTCCGATGCCGGATTCGAGCGCGTGAACGAAGCGCTCGACGTTGCGGACGACGAGGACACCCTCGAAGAGGACGCCTGCGAGTGTGAGGCGCGAGGCGCCCCGCGTACCGCGCTGCACGACCTCGTTCAATCGAGCGTTAGCTACAGAGAACCCGGCGCCTTCAGCGTGTCGTGCGAGCCAGTCAAGTCGAGCCTCATCTCCGCGCACGGGAACACGCTTGCCGTTCTGCTTCGTTCCGTCGGCCAAGCTCTTCGTGAGGATCTTCCTGGTCGTGTTCGCCCGCAAGCGAAAGGCGAGGCGATCTCCGACCGCGATGGCGGCGCGCTCCTTGCTCACCGACCGCACGCTCGGGTTCTCGCCGCCGCCCGCAAGGGCACGATCGAGATCGTCCGCGGGTGACGCAAAGTAGCCCGGCGGCAACCGCGAGAAGTCCGGCCTCTCTGCACTTTGAATGAAAAGCGCGAGCTCCTGCCTCGAACGATGCTCATCGACACGGTAGAGCACCCCAAGCGCTTTGCGCGGATGGGCTCCGACATCATCGCGAAACGCGTTCATGATCGTTCGGTGAAGGTGCGTGGCGTCGGAGAGGTCACGCTGCACCTCGCGCGACGCGCGGTTCAGAGCGCCACGAGCGAGATACACGGGGCCTCCGCGGTTGAAATGGTTAGGGCGGAGGGATCGATAAACTTCGTGCACACGAATCGACGAACGTAATGCCGGTCGTGCAGACGGAAGGATAGCGGCTGGTCCTGGCGAGGCTGCGCGTCCGGGTCACGCGGATCGCATTCGACCACAAGGCGGACCGGACGCTGCGGAGCTTTCGATGACGGCCACGTCGCGCCTCGCAGCGCCTCCTCCGGCGGTACGGGCACCAGACCGGCGCGCACCGGCAAGCTCGGAGGGCAGGCGCGTCGGCCAAGTGCCAGTGGCCACTGCGGTGCGCCGAGCGCCTCGTCGATACGCGCGGCGAGCGACGCGTCCTCGAAACCGAGCGCGGCGAGGAAGCTCGCGCCTTGAAGATAATGTCGCGACGTGAGGACCGTGCCCTTCGCATCGAATACGCTGTGCGCCTTGCCACGAAAAGTACCGCCGCCCACCGTGTGGTAGTCGCGCAGGAGGCGGCCCTCGCGGTCCACACGTACGGCCATCCGGCACGATGCGATGCGCTCGAGCAGCGCCCCGTCGTCTCGCGCCATCCCCAGCGCGGCCCCGACGAGCCCCAGGACGCCGCTCTTCGACGGCTCGTTCTCCGTGTCGCGCTCCGAAAACCGGCTCCGGGTGCCCCATGATTGGAGCGGGCCCTCCAGCCGCAGGAGAACGCTCGTGGTCACGTGTCGCCCCCAAACGCGCCAGCGACGCTCGCGGCAATGAGCGCGTCAAGCGAGCCTTGGTCCGTGGCGCCCGTCTCGCTTGCGAAGGCCGCACCTAGGCTCTTCGGCTCGTCCACAACGAAGAACGAAAGGTCCTTCAGCCCCTTCTTGCCATAGACCCTGTCGAGCGCGGCGTGATGCCTGCCCAACTTGTCGATCGATTGCGAGATGATGTCGCCCGTCGCGCCGGGCTTCGCGCGTACGGGATCGACGAAGGCGTTCGTTAGGGACCGGGGCGCTGCCCCCTCCCGAACGTCCACCAGCACCAAGGACGGCAAGTTGTGGGCGGCCATCGAGTTCTGCTTGCCGGTCGGTATGGCGAGTACGGCCGCGCGGATGAGCGCCTCGACCGTCTCTCGGGCCTGCTCCCTCCCACCCTCTCCGAGGTTCTTCGCGAGCGCGTCCGTATCGACAACCAGGTAGCGGTAGAAGCACGCCGAGTTGAAGGTGATGGTGCCCATCATGTCGCTCCCCGCGGCATCCTCCTTCTTCAGGTCGTCGATGGCAGTATAAAAGTCGAACTCCATCGAGACCCGGTGCGTGGACACCGCGTGGGCGACCTGGCATGCGGCCTCCATGTTCCAGTCGGGCGCGTCGGCGATCATGCGTCCAAACAGCGCAATCTCGGGCGTGCGCGACGCATCCTTGAGGAGCGCCTCGACGGCGTTCGCCACCTCGGATGGGACGGCATCCTTTGCCTCGGCTTTGGCTTTCTTTGCCTTTGCCTTGGCAGACCTTTTCCCCTCGTCGTCCGCGTCGGCGCCCTTGGGCTCACTGGCGAGAACGTCGAAGTGCGTCGACACGAGCTCTGCGAGCTCTTGGATGATCCTTGACGGGACGAAGAGGAGGTACTGCGTCTTCCAGTCCTTATCTGGATCGGCCTTGAGACCTCCGCCTCCGAGCGCGGCCGCGGCGGCCTTCTGAGCTTGCTCCTGGCTCACGCGGCTTTTCTCAGCGACGATCACGGCGACGCGTTCGACCAGGCGCTTTGTCCGGGCCGCCCGCCGCTCGATGGGAACGAGGGCATGGGTTTCGAACGCATCGCGCATCGCACGCTTAAGGCACTGGCTCGAGACGCGCGCCCGGCGCACGGCCCCGAGCTCGCAGTCCTTCGGCGTCCCCGTATCGTCGCGATTCAAGTTGGACGGCGCGAAGTTCTGGAGGACGTGGATCTCGATCTTCATCGTGGGCTCTCGCTTTCGTGCGATGGTGTGCTTGCGGGCTGCGACTCGACGGAATCTGCGCCCCAGAAGTCGAACGCGAGGCGACGCTGCACCCAGCGGTCGTGCGCGCGCCAGTTGAGGAGATCCTTCAGCGTGCGCGCCCAATCCAGGCGAATCTCCTTCGCCCGCGCGAGGGAGACCACGTGCCGGAGGTGCTCTGCAACGTCATCCGAATGGGCGTCGAGGAGCGCGACAAACCGGGCGCGTATGCTCTCGTTGTCGCTCCCCTTCTTTCCCTCGGCCGTATCGCCGTTGATGCGCCGAAAGGCGTGGCCGAGCGATACGCCGTCCGCATGTTCAGGATGGAGCGCGAAGAGCGCTCCAACGAGGAAGAATGCACGCTCGCGGAACCGGTCAGGGTCGACGGGGAGGAACGGGACGACGTAAGGGCAAGCGCTCATGGCGATGCCCGTTGGCTCCTGCAAACTCCTTCGCAGCGCGGCCAGGGCGCCTCGATCTTCGCGCTCTGCCAAGCTGCGAAGGTATTCAACGAAGCCGGTCGCTCGGTCGTGTTTCGGCTGGCTGGATTCGGCCGTCATGCTGGCACCCCTTCGGTTGTTCCCATCGCCGTGGCCGCGTCGACAACGGATTGGTCGCCGAGGACATCGCGGAGCACCCGCCGCAGGGCGCGCTCGGCTTTGGCACCGGCTTGGAGAGCGCGTGCACTCGTGCCAAGGTGGACCTCGGCGTCTCGGACTACGTCTCGGGCGGTGGCGCGCAGCGCGTGCTTCCAGGCGCCGAGCATCGCGTCGAGGTCCTCGGCGGTGCCCAGCTCCTCGAGCCAGGGCCGGAAGGCTTCTCCCAAAGCGTTCCAGTAGGCCGGCATAGATCCGAGCGCCCGCGTGAGCTTCTGAATCTCAGCCTTAAGCTGTGTGGGTTCTTTAGCCTCAAGCTCTCGCCTACTCGGCGCCAACGCACTTTTCGCCAGGATCCGTAGCACTTTGGCGTCGATCGCTTCGCCGACCTCTTCGGCGAGGGAGACAGCCTCGCGCAGCCGCGAGACCCTCGGCCCGTCGACGAGCAACGCGGGGGGCAAGGGCATTCGGTCCGCGCGCCAAAGGTCGATCACCGCTTGATCGCTTGCGAGGCCGAGTAGCTCGACTTGGAAGCGAGCCGCCCGTGACACCACCCCTTGTCTGACTAGTTCTTCCATCTGGGTGCACGCCGCGGGTCGTTGGAACGCGTCCGATCCCGCAGCCGCCTCGAAGAGCGCTGCCGCATCGCGCCAGACACTGCGCTCTGGATCGATGCGTACCGGAAACGGCGGCTTCTCAGGATTGCGCACGACGTAGACGAACATTGGGTCCGGATGCGTGGCATTCAGCCGCTCCCCGGCAGCCGAGATGACGCCGCGCACCGAGAGTTCGCCCCGATCGTCGCGTTCAGCAATCAACTCGACGCGACGCGACGGCCAGACGAGAAGATCAACAAGACCATAAGGCGCGCGGACGATGCGTCGGGGCGCTTCGTCGCGCTCCCAGGGTGGCACGTCCTTCGGTGCACGCTGTTGCTGCCAAACCAGGTTGGAGAGCAGCGTCCGGTGCAACGTCTCGCCCATCCTTCCATCCCGCGAGGGGCGTGGCCGGAGGAGAACGAGTG
>JBAULD010000585.1:0-10419 GCA_049578005.1 Polyangiaceae bacterium | reverse complement strand
GCAGCAAGACTCTGAAGAAACGACATCAATGCGGTGCGGGCCATCGGGCTCTCCGTTGGAAAGGGTCGGGCGCGCGAGGATGCGCGCGAAACACGAGACCCGGAGGCTACTCCCGTTTCACACTCGGGGGACCGGTCGAATCGGCGTCGTGTCGAGGAAAGACGGAAATGTCACGAGCGCGACGCATCGAGGTCATTGCGCGACGGGAATCGCGGAGGAGGCCGGCTTGGATGTCGACGCGCCTTCGCCGTCCTATGCATCGTGCCAGGCTGTGCCAGGCCGCGGCGCCGATGTCGTGGGGTGCGGTCGATGGGCCAAAGAACGCTCGATGCAATCGATCCGGGGCGCGGTTGACCGAGACCTACGGCGCACATCATGCTTAGCTGAGCTCGGGATCGTCCATATCCTGATCGGGGAGCTTATCCATGAAGCGAACGGCAATCGTCGTCGGGGCTGCGGTGGTCGTGTCTGCGTTCGGCGTTGCCAGCGAGCGGAGCGCGCGTGCGTGCGGCGGGTGTTTTCACCCGCCGACGCAGACGGTGACCGACATCACCGACGAGCGGATGCTCCTCAGCGTGTCGACGACCCAGAGCACGCTCTACGATCAGATCCAGTACTCGGGATCGCCGACGTCGTTCGCGTGGGTGCTCCCGATTCACGGGCCGGTGACCGTCGGCCTGAGCGCCGACGTGCTCTTCGACTCGGTGGACGTGCTGACCGAGACGCAGATCACGCCGCCCCCTTCGAGCTGCGCTCCGTGCTTTGCGCGTGGCGTACCGGGCCTCGCTCCGATGGGCGGCGGAGCCGCATCGGACGCTTCAGATGCGGGAGCCTCGTTCGTCACGGTGACGCACGTGCAGAACGTGGGTCCCTACGCGACCGTGCAGCTTCACTCGACCGACGCGAGCGCGCTCGACACCTGGCTGGCGCAGAACGGGTACGTGATTCCGGCGGACGTGACGCCGGTGATCGACGAGTACGTGACCGAGGGGTTCGATTTTCTGGCGATGAAGCTATTGCCCAACATGGGCGTGCAGGCGATGCGGCCGGTGCGGGTCACGTCGGCCGGCGCTTCGCTTTCGTTACCGCTGCGTATGGCCGCGGTGGGGACGGGGGCGATCGTGGGGATCACGATCTGGGTGGTGAGCGACGGGCGCTACCAGCCGCAGAACTACCCATTTTTTCACATCGACGACAAGGACCTGGTCTGGGATTACAGCTCGAGCCTGAGCAACTACACGACGCTCCGCGTAGAGAACGAGGCGACGCTGCACAACGGGGGCTGGGAGATCGAGAGCTCGCTGACGCTCAACCAGCAGATCGTGACGAGCGTCGTTCTCAGCGGCGGCCAGTACTATCCCGGCGGGGGATTCGGCGGCGCGCCGACGGACCCGGGTCTGGATTACTTGCCTGTCCCCGCGACCGGTGGCGACGCAGGTGGAGAAGCGGGCGCGGGGCAAACGGCCGAGGAGGTGCGTACGGAAGACCTGGCGACCCTCTTCGCGGGAATCACGGCGCCGAACGTTCGCATCACGCGGATTCGAGGGGACATCGCGCACGCCGCGATGACGACGGATCTCGTCCTCCAGGCCTCGGCCGATCAGTCGGAGCTGTCGAACATTCGGTCGCTGACCCGAGGTGTCAACGAAGTGTGCGCGTGCGGCTTCCTCGACTCGGGGGTGTCCTCGTCGGGCAGCCCGGCGTCGTCGTCCGGGCAGGGGGCTTCCGCAGCGGGCAGCAGCGGGACTTCGTCGGGGCAGGCGGGTGCGGGAAGCACCGGGACGTCGTTGGGGCAGGGAACCGCCGGGGGTGTTAGCAACAGCACGAGCAGCGGCGGTGTAGGCGGCGGCAACCAGGGGGGTTCGTCGTCCGGCCCCGAGCCCGCGAACGGAAGCAACGCGTCGGGCTCACCGAGCGCGGAGAGCGGTCGCGGGTGCGCAGCCGCTCCCTCTTCGAACGCGGGCGCCGTCAGCGCTTTCGCAATTTTCTTCGGGTTCGCCGTGACGCGGATGCTTCGCTCGCGGCGTCGCTCCTGACGGAGCGGCGATTCGAAAGACGGACTTTCGCCGATATCATCGCGGGCCCGCCGTTCCGTTGAAGTACCGGGTGGCCAGGGCCACGGCGCCGAGGCCGACGCTGTGGCCCACGCGCCGACCCCCGAAGTCGTCCGGAGCGATGTGGATACCTCCCCACAGGCGGGATTGCCCGGCCTGGTCGGCGGCGTCGTAGTACGACGCCCACTGCAGTCGAACCTCCGTGCTCGGCCCCTTCTCGAACGTCAGAAAGGTGTCCTTCGCGGCCACGTACTCGCCGAGGCCGCCCGGAAAATAAGGGCTCCCCGTGAGGCTCGCGAGGACCTCGGCCCCGGCGCGACTGAATGTGCTGTGGCCTGAAATGAAGGCGGGAAAGGCGGGCGTGACGAATGTTCGCCTCTGGTACGTCGTCCACTCGACCGCGCGGACCCATCCGACGCCTGAAACCCCGCCTGACCGATCCCCGGGTTCGCCGAGCCAGTCGCGTACGGCGATCTGGCCGACGAAGCACGCGAGGTGGGCGTGACGCTGACCCGGGGCGCTGCTCTCCTTTGTGATCACTTCGATCAGCCCCGGCACGAGAGGAAGGCCGTCCGGATCGTACGACGGGCCGTTGGGATCCGACGATTGGCCCTTTCCCCCCATCCAGCGCACGAGCGAGATCGGCCGTACCGTGGTCGTGCGCCGCTTGATGTCCCAAGCGGCGATTGCGGCGTCGTGCTCGGCGCCGTTCAGGGCGAGATACACGTGTACGTCCCAGGCGAGCGGATCGAGCGGGACACCCCGTCCGAAGAGACGTCGGGTCGAACCGGAGGCGTCGGCGACGGCGTTCGCGATCGTGTTCCAGTGCCCGGGCGGCGTCTCGGACTTCGGCCCGTCCGCCCAGAACTCGGCGATGACGCGGGCGAAGTCTGCGAGCGGCACGACCTCGGGCGAATAGGCCTTCCCCGTGACGTGGTTCGCGGGCCAACCCGCTCCGTCGTTGGCGCCCAGCGAATTGTGGCCCAAAGCGCCCGGCGAAATGTCGATCGTAGCCGGACTCGACGTGTCGACTGCCGCGGTCTTCCGGACGACCTCGACGAGCCACCCTTTCATGGCGGGCCCGGCGTCGGGCGTGGGACCGGGATCGTAGTAGGGAGCATCGGCCTTCGGGCGCCTGATGGCGAAAGGCCTGACGCCTCCCCAGTGCGCGCCAATGTAATCCTGCACCCCCGCGGCTTGGACGATCCCATTCTGGGTGGCGGCGACCGATAGATTGATGGGCTGCCAGCGCGAGGGCGCGACCAGAGGGGCGCCCGGACCGTCGTACACGAGGGGAGGGTTCGGGGAGACGTACGCGGTCGGCGGCGCGTAGTCGTTGGCTTCGTTCGCACCGTCGCCGGCGGTCGCCTCGATCACGGCGTGCCCGACGCGATTGCCAAAGGCGATCGGGTCCTGGCCGGAGTCGTGGGTGTCGTCCGGGTCGTAGCCGAGATCGTTCATCACGGCCCGCAGGCAGGCGACCGTCGCGTCCCCCCCGATGGCGTGACGATAGCGATGCACGAGAACGTCGTACGCCGCGTAGCTGATGGCGGCGCGCCTCGCGTTTTCGGGGTCTTCGGCGCTCCGCCGTTCCCGCACGAAAACGCCTTCGGCCTGTCGATCGTACGCCGCCCAGGCGTCCCACATCGCGGCGGAAAGGTGAAACAGGTTCCGCGCGTGGACGGTCGGCCGCGGCACGTCGCGGCGAATCGCCTCGAGGGCTTGCTCGTCCCAACGCCGTGCGACCGACTTGTTCTTCCCCGCCGCCACGACCCGAGCCGGACACCGGGCCGGAGCCCCGGCGTCCGCGGGCTCCTCGTCTCCTTCAAGTACGACCGTCGGGACCGGATCGCCGTAGTGCAAGAGCACGCCCTTATCGAGCGACGGACTGAGCACGTCGCCCCCCGCAGACCAGACGCCCCCGTTCGAGTCGACGAAAATGGAATGCAGCGACGATGTCGCCGGCAGAATCAATCCGTGGTCGACGGAGGCAAACCCGGCCGCCCCTGCCTTGCGCTCGTAGACGGCGCCGCGCTCGCCGCTGGCCCAGTCGCCCCGGGGCGTCGCGAACACACCCTGCAGGAGCGCGGCCGCGGGCGGCGACGCATCGCGGAACACGCCTCCCCGTTCGTCCAGCAGGACGCCGTTGCCCGAGCCGCCCACGGCGATCAGACGATCATCGACGCCGTGCACCGTGAACAGGGTGTCCTTGGTCGGCGTGGGGACGACGGCGAACGGCGACGCCCCCGCTCGATGAAGAACCGCGCCGCCCGCGCCGACGACCCAGACGTCTGAGCCGGTCCCGAATACCTTGAAGAAGCCGGGGACTTGGCCGTCCCGGATCCGCGGAATGTCGGCGGGGATCGCTTCTTCTTCGAACCTGCCGCCGTGGTAGTGCCAGACGAATCCGTTGATGCCGGCCGCGCTGCCCACGGCGTAGAAGTTCTCTCCGTCGGTGCCCCAAACGCCGTAGACCGTTTGGCGGCCGAGGCCCGGCGTCTTCATCCGCTCGAAGCGCTTGCCGTCGAAGCGAAGCACCATGCCCGCCCCCCCGCCCATGAGCGCCGGGCCGTTCGGAAGCGCCTGCACCCACCAGAGATCTCCGTGCTGGCCGCTGGCGAGCGACGCCCAGCCCTTTCCGTCGAAATGGAGGACCAGCGGGCCGCGTCCCTTGTCGGCACCGACGGCGTACATGTCGGCGGGGCTCCGTCCGCTGACGGAGAGCAAAGCCGACGGAAGCTCGCTCGCCAAGATTTGCCACGTTTTCGCCCGTTCGGTCGGCTGCGGAGCCCTGGAGCATCCCGCGAGGAACGCCGCCAACGTCCCCGCAAGCGCGACCGCGGTCGACCGGCCTCTCACGGGTTCACCAGCGTGGGGGCAATTTGGACGTGGGCCGTGGCCGACGCGGTGGTTCCGGCGGGATCGGTGACGGTTACGACCACGTCGAGCGGCTTTCCCAGAAACGGCTTGTAGTCGATGCCCTCGTTGTCGAGCTGGTAACGGATGCCGAACAATTTGCAGTACCCCCCTTCGTCTGGCGAATAGGCAAACGCGAGCGTCGTCGGCGGAATCGTGGCTCCCGTCTCGGGCTGAACGCCGACGATTTTGGTCGTGGACCCCGCCTGCTTCAAGTTCTTCATGCGCGTGGCGATCCAGATGTGGTGACCGCCTTGCGGACCCGCCTCCGCCTGAAGCACTTGGCCTTTGGCGAGAGGAACATAGTAGGACTGCCCCGTACCCACCTGCAGATCGGGTTTGCCGCCTCCGCGGGGTTTGCAGCGATCGGGCGCATTGCTCGGCCAGTTCGGAGCGTACGGCTCCAGGAACGCCGGCGGGACGGCGGGCAACTGGCATATCCCCATGATGCACGTGGCCGGCGCCGTGCAGGTCGGCCCGCTGAGGGGTCCGGGCACCTTGCTATTTCCACGAGGCGTGGGCGGATAGACGATGCAGCGGGACTCGAGCGGGACCCGGAGAAGCTTCGTTTCACCCCGGACGAACTGGGTCGACGAGAGGCGCTGGAAAAGGGGCGCTGCCGAGGGATCGCCGATGGCGTCGACTTCCACGTCCACCCGGGACGAATCCTTCGGGGGGTCGGCGAGCTTCTTCTCCCAGGGCTGGGGGAAGCCGACTTTGGATCCGTGCGGCGGTTTGACCATTTCGTCGTCGACCACCGATCCGTCCACCCGAAGGACGACGTGAAGAGCGGAGACCATGCCTCCCATCGGGTCGCTCTGAATTCCGACCACGAGCGTCGTTGGGTTCGACCGCCGGCACGAGACGCACGCGAGGGCGCAGAGGGCAATGAGGTACGACGTACGGCGCAGCGCATTGGACCGACCCAAAGAGGGGACCCTCCCCAAGTGCTCGTTGTGCAAGACGTGGTCCAGCCTACCCTACGACGCGGGGTGTCCGCGCTCGGCGCCGATTGCGCGGATGCGCTCAGCCACGACGGCACGGATCGGGACGCGATGACCGATGAGAAGGAGGGCGAGGCGCGACGGCGCCATGCCTACTCGGCGACCGAGTTCCTTTCTGGGCAACCCTGTCTGTTCGAGCCACCGCACGATGCTTCGTAGCTCGTCCACTTCGTGCGCTCGAAGGAATCCCGGCGCCACTTCGGGAGCCGAGAGATCGCCCGCGAGATCATCTCGGTCCGCGTCGCCGTCCGTCCCGCCTTGGACGTCGCCGAGGAGCGCTCCGACGTCCGCTTCGTCGAGTCCGCGGAGCACCCCCGAGCCGCCGATGACGGACGTGGCAAGCTCGCGCTTCTTGGCTTTGAGGAGTCCAATCTTGTCCTCGATGGTCCCTTCGGCCACGAGACGCACGACCGTGACCGCGCGCTCCTGGCCGATCCGGTGCGCGCGATCGGTCGCCTGGTCCTCGACCGCCGGATTCCACCATGGATCGCAGTGAATCACGGTGTCGGCGGCCGTGAGGTTCAACCCAGCCCCGCCCGCCTTGAGAGAGATCAAGAAGAGGGGCGCGGCGCCCTGCTGGAACCGTTCGACGGTGGTCGCGCGATTGGCGCTCGAGCCGTCCAGGTATTCGTACGCGATTTTCTCGCGATCGAGGTCCTCGCGCCAGAGCATGAGCAGCTTGACGAATTGCGAGAATACGAGCGCGCGCCGTTGCTCGGAGACGAGCTCGCGCACGAGATCGAGGAAAGCCGCACGCTTGGCGCTCTCCGCCGCGGGTATGGCGGGATCGAGCAGCCGCGGATCGCAGGCCATCTGCCGGAGGCGAAGAATGGCGGTCAGCACGCTCAGCTGGCTCCGTTCGAAGCCGCGCTTCTCGATGTTCTTTTTCACCGCCTGGCGCAGCGTGAGCGCGAGCGCATCGTAGAGTCGTCGTTGCCGGACGCCGAAGACGCAGGCGCGGTCGACCTCCGTTTTCGGTGGCAGGTCGGACAGCACTTCGGCCTTCGTGCGCCGGAGGATGAAGGGACGCACGACGGCGCGAAGGTGATCGGCCGCCGCGCCGTCGGGGCGCGCCGCGATCGGGCGCTCGAAGCGCTCGTCGAAGTCGGACGCCGGGCCGAGCAGCCCCGGATTGGCGAAGGTCATCAGCGACCACAGCTCGTTCAGCCGGTTCTCCACCGGCGTCCCCGACAGGGCGAGTCGTAGCCCGGCGTCCAAGCGCCGTACCGCGCGGGACGTCGCCGATTCCGGGTTCTTGACGTTCTGGGCCTCGTCGAGCACCGCGCAGCGGAAGCGCTTCGAGGCGAGGCGCTCGATGTCCCGGCGCGCGAGCCCGTAACTCGTCACGACGAGGTCGTGCGCGGCGATCGCTTCGAAGTCGCGTGACGCGCCGTCAAGGGGCAGGACTCCGAGTTCGGGCGTGAAGCGCTCTGCTTCGCGGAGCCAGTTGCCGACGACGGACGTCGGGCATACGACGAGCGACGGCTGTGGACCTTGGTCTTCTTTCCATCGCGCGAGAAGGGCCAGGGTCATGACCGTCTTGCCGAGGCCCATGTCGTCCGCAAGAATCCCTCCCGCGCCGAGTTCCCGGAGAAATTGGAGCCATGCCAGTCCGTCTCGCTGGTACGGGCGCAGCGTCGCGCGGAGGCCCGTCGGGAGCGACGGTTCGGCCGTCAGCGCGAGGGCGCGGAGCCGTGTGCGCAGGCGCGAGACCGGCTCGTCCATGGACCCGCCGTACCGATCCACCCAGCGAGCCACGCGTCCGAGATGATGAGGCGCAAGCCTTCCGCGACCTCCGTCGTCGATGAGGCCATCGCTGTCCTCGAGGAAATCGGCCACTTTGTCCGTAATGCGTGTGAGCGTTCCGTCGGTCAAAGCCACCCAGCGCTGACGGGCCGCAAGAGCGGATCGGAGCGCGTTCATTTCTACGGCCAGCGCGCCAGCCGTGAAGTGGACCTGGGTGTCCAGCCAACCCGACGCGGCCCCGACGTCGACCCGCACCTCCGCGGGCGGGCCGACCTTCACGCGCGCGAGCGACTCGTCGATACGGACCTCGACGGGCGGTGTCTTACTTTCGCGGATTAGCGCAATACCCAGCTGCCAAAAGCGGGCCGCCGCTTCTCCGCTCGCGCGAAGAACGCCGTCTTCGTCTTCCTCGAGCCCTGCCTCCTTCGCGAGCGCCGTGGCCGCAGCCTCCGCGGCCAGGTCGCGCCCGTCTGCCGCTGCATCCTCGCGCCTCGGCAGTCGGACGCTGCCCGTAGAGTAAACGGCCGTCAGCTCCGCGCGAACCTCCAGAGGCAATCCGGCGAGGTGGATCGCAAACGATGGCTTCTCGAGCCGCGGGAGACCGAATGCCTCCGGGGGAGGGAGCGTCACACCGTTGGCTCGACCGCGTCCCAAGAGCAGCCGGCCGACACGAGCGGCCTCGCGCTCCGTCACGACGAGAGACGGAACGAGGTGGAAACCCCAGGCGACGTCGAGGTCGACGTCCGGCGAGAGCGGGTGAAAGCTTCCGTGCGCTTCGGACCAGAGATACGGAAAGGGGCCCGTGAAGAGGACGGCGTCGGACGCGTCGCAGACGGTTCGTCCCGAGGCCGTGTTCCAGCGGACCACGAGCCCGTCTCCAGCACGTTCGACGCTCGGCGCGACCACGTCTTTCCCGAAGCGAAGGGGCCTCTTGAATCCGCCGGTCTTGGCATGAAGATCTTCGCGCAAGAAATGGATGAGGAGCGAGGCGGAAGCTCTCGTCGCCACGAGCGCATCGCGCTGCAATTGTCCGGGTGAAGTCAGCTCCACGAGCCTCCGGTCGCGCGGCCCGAGGCTCGCCGCGACCACGTCTTTTGGTTTCATCACATGCAGCGACGGCGGGCACCGGTACCGCAGGAGGACGGCGGGCCGCGCGTCCGGAACGGACACGCCCGTGTAGCGAACCACTTCGACGTCGACCTCGAGATCGGTTTTGGCGCCGGAAGACGGGAGCCAGCGAGCGAGCCCCTCGTCGAGCGACCGCTCGGAGCAAACCTCCCTCCGCATGGCGGGAAGCTCGGCGACCCGCTCGCCCGAAGGCTTGCCGGCCGCAATCGCCGCCCGGAGACCGGGGTGTACCGCGAGGTCGACCAGAACGCGAAGGACGTGATCGCATGTCGTCGGCCGGCCTCGCGTGCAGGCGCAAGCAATCTCCAGCGCGCTCGTCCGCAGGTCCACGCGTAGCCGGACGCTCACGCCGCTGCCTTCGCCCTCGAACGTCGCGACGAGGCGCCCGGCGCTGTCCAGACGCGGCGGCTCCGCATACGCTCTCGCATCGCGTAACAGCCGGTCGACTTGGGTCCGGCCGAGTCGCCGGTCGGCGAAAGCGAGGTCGATTCCCTCGACCCAGGTTGCGTCCGACGAGGACATCTGTCCGGTGGTCTTGCACCGCGTCGCGATGGCCGCAACCCCGGGTCTCCTGTCCGATCGCCTCAAGCACTGGGCTCCTGCGCCGTTCTTTCTGCCGAGGCCCATCGTCAGGGTCACGCGAACGATCTGCGGAAGGGACCGACCAATGACCTTGCATCCTCATCGAACGATACGGCTCGCCGGTCTCCTCGGGTTGGGCCTCGCGGCGTGCACCGTCGAGAACGGGGCCGACGAACAGGTCGCGGTCGACATGGAGCCCATCGTGGGAGGCGTGGCCGCCGCCGCGTACCCGGAAGCCGCCTATCTGAACATCGATTCGACGGCGGCGATGTACTGGGCTTGCTCGGGGACGCTCATCGCACCGCAGGTCGTCCTGACGGCCGGGCACTGTGTGGTCGGACATCATCAATGGGATGTTCACGTCGGGACCGCCTACCGTTCGTCGACGAGCGCCGCCGTTTACGATTGGCCGGTCCTCGATTCCGACACCGTCAATCCGCACTATCACGACGTCGGACTCGTCTTCTTGCCCACGCCGATCGTCCTTGCGAGCGCCTATCCTTCGGTCGCGGTGCAAGGAAGTCCGAGCGGAACGAAAGCGATCAACGTCGGGCGAGACATCGGTCCGAATGCCCCCGATTTCCAGGTGACCACGACGCTCTACGAAGCCTCCGTCACGCTCGGGAGCACTCCTTCGTACCCGTACGACTACTCGTCGAACGACGTCATCCAGCCTGGCGACTCCGGAGGGCCGGTGTTTCTGAGCGGCACGCATACGATTCTCGCGGTCAATTCGGGAGCCAGTCCCGGAGTCATGCAGGTATTGGCGCGCGTCGACCTCGTGTCATCGTGGATCTCCGCACAAGTCGCTTCCCACGGCGGGTCTTCCGTCAGCTCGCCTCCGGTTGACGCTTCTGCCCCCGACGCCGCGGCGAGATCCGACGCTTCAGCCCAACCGTCCGCGGACGCCGCGGCGAAGGTGGACGCTGGCGCCGAACCCGTCCCCGAGGCCGCCGCGAAACCGGAGGCTACTCCGGCCAAGGACGCCG
>JBAULD010000584.1:0-4613 GCA_049578005.1 Polyangiaceae bacterium | reverse complement strand
GACGATGGTCGCATACCCGACCCCCTCGACGTAATAATGGCCTGTCCGCACCATGAGCAGGTCGAGCGCAATGCCGACGACGAGCATGCCTACGACGTGGCGCATGTAGGCGTTCTGACGAATCACTCCGTCGAATGAGTCCTCGGTACCGTAAAGAGCCCGTATGAACCCGACAGCGACCGCCGCCATGAGGACCCCTAACAGCACGTACGCGGGCAGTACCGCAGAGGTGACAGAAGCGTGCACAGCCGGGACGAGGAAGGCTGGCGTGTCACCGAAGACGCGCCGTCCCACGTAGGTCGCCGTCGCAGTCGAAAGCGCGACGGGCACGAGAGTCCGAACGCTCACCTCGGGCATGAGCACCTCGATGGCGAAGAGCATGCCTCCGAGGGGGGTGTTGAACGTGGCCGCGATCCCGGCGCCGCCGCCAGCGGCGATGAGCGTCGCTCGCTGCCAGCGAGAGGTACGTGCGGTCACCCCGAGCCACGACGCGAACGCAGCGGCGATCTGGACGATAGGGCCCTCACGACCAACCGAGCCGCCCGTTCCGATGCAGATGGCGGACGCCAAGGCCTTGATGGCGGCGACCGCCGGTCGGATGATGCTCTTGCCGTAGTAGATCGCGTCCATGACCTCGGGCACGCCGTGTCCCTTGGCCTCCGGAGCGAAGTTCTTCACGAGAAAGGCGACGACGAGGGCGCCCGACACCGGGACCAGGACGATCGCATGCCCCCACGGGCTTTTCGGGGTGTGCATGCTCGTGTCGTAGTGAGCGGACATGAGCCCGAGGAATCCGATGTTGTGCACGAGCGCGATGAGCGTTCGAAACACCCATGCGCCGAGCCCCGCGCCGATGCCGAGAAGCGTGGCAACGCAGGCGAACGACAGCGGTCCGAGGCCCGGGTGCGCATCGTCCGCGACGAGCCTCTTGTTACGGTCGCCGGTCGGAGCGGGGCTCGACGGGCTGCCGAGTGGGGACGAGCTACTCGCTTCCATCCTCGCCGTTGACTCTACTGAGCCTCCGGCACCGACACAAACTCGTCGATGTTAGGCTGCACCGTGATCTCGGTGCGCCGGTTCTTGGCCCGCCCGGCCGTGTTGTCCTTGGACGCCACAGGATCGAACTCGCCGTAGGCCGCAGCGGAAAGCGCGCTGGGGTCCATGCCGTGCGTCATCAAAAAGTGCACGACCACGAGCGCGCGGGCCGAAGACAGGTCCCAGTTGGACGGAAAGTGGGCCGTGTCGGTCGGAACATTGTCCGTGTTGCCGCGATTTGAAAATCATGGCCCGCGGGGGTCCGGTTACTTCGACGTCGACGAGGCGCTCCAAAAGAGCGCGTGCGTGAGCTGGATCGACCGACGTTTCCCCGAGTTTTGTGCGCCAGCATGGACCTCTGGACCTCCACCATCCCCCTCGGTGCAGGCCCCGCGCGTTCCGTGCACCCGCTGCCAGAAGGGGTCGAACTTTGCGGCGTCGAGATCAAGCCGCCCGCCAGCCAAACGAGGTCATCGGAATGGTCCCCGTGGAGGCACCGTCGAGCGACGATTGGTTGCAATCGTTCGCCCTCCATTCTGAGTCATCGCAGGGCGAGTTCAAACAGGGTTTGCTCAAGCTTCCGGAGGGCCTCGACTTCGACACGTTCAGTGCTGGCTTCGGCGACTTCGACGCGTCCGGCGGCTCGCTCGGAGACGCACCGGTGCTCGTGTTGACGCGTGGCAGGGAGCCGATTCCCCCACCGCCCGGCGTCTCGGCTGAGGTCGCTGGCAGAGTGGGTCGTATTCACCGCGAGAGGCAGTCCGATCTTCTCCGTCTGTCGTCCAACAGCGTGCAGATCGTCGCCGAAAACAGCGGGCACTTCATCCAATTGGACGCCCCTGACCTGGTGGTGGCAGTTGTGGCCGAGGTCGTGGATGCCGTGCGCAATCACCGGCGACTGAACGAGACGACGCTGTCTGCGATTTGCGAACAGACCGCGTATAGGCATACGGCAAACTGCGCCATGGATTTGCGATGCTGGATGGCGATTGTTATCGCGGCGACCGAAGCCGCTCCGAGCCGGGCCTTGGACTCGGCTTGAGCTTCGTGAAAGCGATTTGCGATGCCCACAGAGGCCGAATACGGCTGGTCAGCAGCGTTGGTCAGGCCACGCAAGTGACCGTCACACCCTTCCCGAGTCCACTACTGGGCCCTATGAAACGCGATTCTCGCACTCGCAGCCCGCGATGAGAAAAGACGTGTCCACCACCGACAGCTTTCGGTCGAGCTTCTCCGCCGACACCATCGGTCTGGCGCGCGTCGCGGGCCCACCCGATTTGCGCGTGGCTTGCTTCATCTTCGACTTCATCATCCATCTTACGAACGGCGTGTGCACAACCGGCGCAATCGAAATCCTTCGCCCGCGTTCGTTCAGTGCGCCACCACTTCGGGGTGATTCCTCAATTTGAGCACATTGATGACGCGGGTAGCTCCGCCCCACAAGGCATCATCGGTCGCGGCCTTGATTTCGGCCCAAGAATCCACTGTTCCAGTCAACGTCGCAACGCCATCCGGCGCCACAGAGACGGTGACGCGGTCGCGCTCCATCATCGGATCCCAAAACAGCCGATCTTGGATGCTCGCATTGATCTCGGCGGGCGGACGCTTAACGACCAGACCGTCGTCGATTTCAGTCACTCCCGGCACGCTCTCCACATCTGCGATCGCGTCGAAGCGCTCGAAGCCCGAGGCGACCGTTCCAATGAGCGCCACTTTTCCCTTCGCCGTCGATACCTGAATCGACTTTCCGTCGGACAGGAAAAGGTCTTCGGTGAGCACGCGCTTGGCCACGCGATCGATGTCCGGGTCCGTCGGCTTTGTAGCGGGCTGAACGAGCACTTCGTCCCGAACGTTCCAGACACCCACCGTATCCTTGGCGTCGACCTCGGCCGCCCGCCTGGCTTTGGAACTATCGGCCGCTCCGCTCAGTACGACGGTTCCATTCTGGACCACCACCTGCGGCACGAGCGTCTTCAAGCGCGGATCGAACCGGAAAGCGTCGCGGACAGCTTGGGCAATCTCGGCGTCCGACCTCGGGGGAAGGTCGTTCACAGGTCTCTGATCATTCTGCGCGTACCAATCCACGAGGACACCGTCGTCGTCGACGTTCTCGACCCCCGCGACCCATCCGTCGGAACGTGCGCGCACCTTTTGCGCGAAGCTGTCGACGAGGCCCAGCAAGTGCACCGTATGCCCGGTGACGGTCACGCCGAGCCCGTTACCATTCAGCCACACATCGTTGGCGATCCGCTGCCTGACGTCGGTGGCGACTTCCGATCCCGGGCGGTCCATCGCGTAATGGACAGTCACGGCATTGTCGATCGCCTTAACGCCCGGCACAGTCTTTGCCACATCGGCAAACAAAGTCTTTTGTTGCCATGAGTCCGCCGTGCCCGAGAGCGTTACCTTTCCGTCCTTTGTGACGACACCGATCGTGTACGGACGCGTCGCGATGTCGAGTTGAAAAGCCCTTCCTACATCGGTCTTGAGCTGTTCGTCGGCACGGGCGACGGGCGTGACAGTCAGCTGATCGACGACGGCGCGAACACCTTTGAGCGTTCCTGCGATAGCGACGGCGCGTTCCTCGGCCAAGAGGTCGCCCACCGAACCAGAAAGTGCCGCGATGCCCTGCGTGACAGTGACTTGCACATGATTCAAACGCACCAGCCCCTGGTCCTTGAAATGTCGCTGGATGGCCTGTGCGATGTCGCTGTCGAGAAGTTGCGCTGGCCTTTTTGTTTCAGGTGGTGAAGCCGATGACGGGGTTGCAGCCACCACCGACGGGCTCGCGTCGTAGTGACAGGCAACCGGCGCCGCAGCAAGGCTACCGAGCGCCAAAGAAAAGGGCACGAAGCGGGAACGACAAGAGTTGCGCGTGTTCATGGAGTTCCTCGAATATTCTGGGTGTGACGTATATCGCCATACACGGTTTTCGCGGCGGACGAGCCGCTGCTATCAGTCCCGGTCCGTAGGGTTGGAACTTACGTCGCCCGGCGTTAAGACATCGACCCTGGGCCCAAACGCCCTGTGCCCGCGCGATAAGAAGCCCTCGGCATCACAGCCCCCCGTTTTGCCGCGATCGCGCGGCGCTTGGTTGTGCCTGCATCGATGATGCCAAAAGCGTTCCGCGGGACTGATGGCGCCTTGCCGGTGCACTAAATTGCTCGACGGAACCGGATTATGGACGAACGCACGCTCCTAAGCGGCGGCGGGAACTGCGCCGGAGAATCACGCACCGGATGCGAAGAGCGTTCGCAAATTGCGAAAAACAGTGCGCCCTGACTGCGGCAAGCACGACAATCTTCGGTTAGCCTTTGCCACTGTTTTGTTTGATCTAAGCCTTCCAAACAGCGCGGAATTGAATTGTGTCGAACGTCGTCAGTTCTTGAGCATCACGTCAACGCGACGATCGCGCGCCCAACCCGCCTCATTCGTGCCGGTGGCATCCATCGCACCACGGGAGGTGGTCTCGGCCTTCGCCTTTTGGAGCCCTTTCTTCTCGAGATAAGTTTCCACCCCGTCGGCACGCGACTGTCCTAGCGTGATGTTGTATTCGGGGCCTCCGCGCGGGTCGGCGT
>JBAULD010000583.1:0-15043 GCA_049578005.1 Polyangiaceae bacterium | reverse complement strand
GAAATCGAGGAGCTCCAGCGCTCCTCGTTCCGTCCACCGATACGCGACGGGGGCGCGCGCCCGCGCGGCATCGAGCATGTTGATGCAGCCGTTCAGGTCGGCGGCGGCCTCGTTGGGTTGATTGACCAGAGGCAGAACCGAAGACGCGAGAAGCCCGAGCTGCGCGATCGTCGGCCCGAAGCCGCCGGCCTGGCCGTTGGCGCATCCGGTATGCCCCAAGTAGTGATGCGAGAGTTCGTGCCCGAACGTGAACGCGACGATCTCGTCGAAGATTTCGTGCGCCCGCGAGATCCGCCGCGCGTCGATCCAGTACTGTGGCGGGACGGCCCCCGCGGGCAAGAGGGCGCTTCCGCCGTCTTTGCTCACAAGTCGCGGGGCGACCGCGGCGACGTACGCCTCGTAGCTCTGCGTACCATAGAGTTCGTCGCTCGCCTTCGTCTGCGAGATGGCGTCGATGGCCTCGAGCAGTCCTTCGGTCGCCGCGACGAAGGGTGCCCCCCCTTCGTCGCACCCGGCGAACGCGTTCACCTCGTTCGGATTCGGGTCGAACACGAGAGGGATCGACGCCACTCGCGACTGATTCTGAGGGCTGAGGCTCGCGACGAGCTCCTTGGCCACGGAGCGTGCCTCCGCCTGCCACGCGGCGGGTCCAATCAGCGGCCCGAGGAGCGGCCTCGCGGCGATGACGGGATAGGTCGGGGCGGAGTAGACGGGTTGCGGCGAAGGAGCCGGTTGGGCCGGCGGAAGCGGCAGGGCCGCTTGGGGCGGCGGCTGCTGCGGCGCGGGAGGAGGCCCGTACGGCAGTGGTGGAGGGTACGGAGAGGCGTACGGAGCCGCCTGCGGTGGCGGGCCTCCAGGACCAATTTGCGGCTGCGTGGTCGTCGTGCGGGCGCAGGCGAGAAGCCCGATCGCACACCCGAATGCGGTGAGAACGCGAGAGGAATCCGTGCAGATCGGTGCCATGCGTCGACTAGCCCCAATCCAACGAGAAAGGCAAGCAGACGGGCGAAATGCGCGCGGTGACGAGGCTCACTCTCGTGGCAACGAGCTCCGAGCGTCACTCCCCCGCGCCCAAATCAGAAGCCTCGAGCGGCGACGCATTTCGCCCTCGAAGCCTACTCGCGCGCAAGCTCGCGACCAGCTTGTCCGTCTCCTCCTTCACGCGCGCCTTCCAAAGCGAATCGCGGATCTGCGGCGCGACCTCGGCGACCGTCCGCTTGACTGCCGAAATGGTCCCGCGACGCCACACCACCGAAAAATAGTCCCCCTCGACAACAGGCTCGGGCACGAGCGCCCCGTCGTGCACCGCTTGGGCCGCCCGCACCACTGCGGGGTCGACCCGCAAGCCCGGTTCGGGCGAAGTACCGTCGCCCGCGACGAACCCGAGATTGCCGCCCCGGAGGTTGGTCGCCTTGTCGAGGCTGTGGTCGCGCGCGAGCGCCGCGAATACGGCGGGCGTGGGGTCCCGCTTGGTCGCATCGAGCACCGATTGAGCCTCGTCGCGGGTTTTGCAGAGGATTCGCCACAACTGATACCGCTCGGGCGCTTCGTATCGCGAGCGGTTCGCGTCGTAAAAGCGCTGCACTTCCTCCATCGAGATGGACGCGGCAGGTCCGATACGGGCGCGCACGTCGCGGATGGTCGCGGCGGAGAGCGCTCGTTCGATTTGGTAGGCCGCCGGCGGCTGCTCGGCCAGCTTGGCGCTTGCGGCCCCCAGCGCCAAAAGTTCGTCGCGCTCGACCACTTCCGTCAGAAAGCGCCGCTTCACATCGTCCGCGCCGGCGCCGAAGCTGGCACGCTGGTAGGGCGGCATGGCCGCGATTCGGTCTTCGAGTTCGCCCACCGTGACCGCGCGGGTACCGAAGCGCGCCACGACATGCCGCCGGCGTTCGTCGGCGCCCGCGTCCGCGGCGTGCGTATCGTGCGGCGCCGCGAGAACTCCTGCGACCGCGAGCAAGACGACTTGCGCACTGGCGCGTCGCGGGCAGGTCACGCCGCTCGCTTGCGGACGCGACCCTGACGGACCGAGTCGGCACTCAACACGCCCGCGCTCCGGAGTACGTCGTCGCCCACGCCGACGAAGCGATAGCACTCCAGACGGAAGCCGTATGCCTTGTGCAGCCGCCCGACGACTTCGACCATGTCGTCCGGGGAGACGTTGCTCCGTCGAACCTTCGCCACTTTGCGGATCGACCGCATGGGTTCGCCGAGCTCCAAGAGCTCGTGGACGCGCTGGAGCACGTCGAGCGGTTTCAGCTCACGCGCTCCACGCCCCTTGCCCGACTCGAGCTCGCGCATAAGCCGCTGCCGTCGCTTCTCGGTGCGCCCGTCGCTCTTGCGCAGGCCGCCCCCGCGACCCCCGAGAACGTCGTTGAACAAGCGCGCGGCCCGCCGCTTTTCGATTGCCTCGGGGCTCCCTCGCCGGTTCTGCGTTTTAGGAGTGGTTCGGCTCGCCTTCGCCATGCCCGAGCTCCCTCGGTCGGTCCCGGGGACGCGGGTGACCTTAGCGATAGCCCTGCGCACTGTCGAGTGCCCGCCGGCGGTTGAACCGGCGCGGGGTGTCTGCTCCTATGACCGGCGTGGCGCTCGCCGTCGTGACCGGTGGTGGAAGCGGCATCGGACGAGCGATCGCGCTCGAGCTGGCCCGCCGCGGCCTGGACGTGGCGCTGGTCGGCCGCACCGAATCCACGCTTCGCGCGGTAGCCGTCGAAGCCGAGGGCGCCGGAGTAAAGGCGCTCGTGTCGTGCGCCGACGTCGCGGTCGGCGATGAGGTCCGACGCGCCGCTGCGACCATCGAGTCCAGCCTGGGTGTGCCCGAGATCGTCGTGAACAACGCCGGGATCGCGGGTCGAAGAGCACCCGTCGAGGCGACGAGCGAGGCCGAGTGGGATGCGGTGACGGGCGCCAATCTCAAAGGGATATTTCTCGTTACGAGGGCGTTTCTCCCCTCGATGCGCGCGTTGGGGCGAGGACGCTTCGTCACGATCGCGAGCATCTCGGCCACGCTCGGCACCGCGGGGCTGGCCCCCTACTGCGCCTCCAAGTGGGGCGCCGTCGGCTTCACCAAGGCGCTCGCGGAGGAGCTGCGCGGCTCGGGATTGCAAGCGCTGTCCATCCTTCCCGGGACCGTCGACACGCCGATGGCGAAGGTGGGCGGGTTCACGCCGCAGATGTCCGCGGAGGACGTGGCGCGGCTGGTGGCCTATGCGGCGCTCGATGCCCCCGACGCGATGAACGGCAGCGCGATCGAGTGCTTCGGTTGATGAACCGCGTCAGCCCGGGGGCGCCTCGTGTTCTTCGGGCTCGATGCCGAGGCCTCGAACGATGGCGCCGTGCAGCGCGTAGACGACCGGCGTCAAAGCCACGGCAATTACGAACTTGATGACGTATTCGCGTCCGATCTTGGCGCCGATGAAGCCCCAGCCCCAGCCCGCGGTCACCCGCCCGAAGATGGCGTTGATGGCGACGGTGTCCACCGCCTGGCTGAAGATGGTGGACCCGGTGGACCGGAGCCAAAGATGGCGCGACTGGGTCAGGGCCTTCCAGAAATGGAACACGTGAATGTCGAGGTATTGCCCGACGAGATACGCGACCATGGACGCTACGAAGAGCTGCGCACTGCCCCCGAAGACTTTCGCGTACTCGGCCTGGGTGAAGTACGTCGATCCGTCTACGGGCATGAGCGTCGTGACCTGCAGCAACACCCAGGCGACGAGAGCCATGTAGAAGCCGAGCAGCGTCAGAAATCGTGCGCCGCGACGCCCGTAGAAGTCGTTGATGATGTCGGTCAGCAAGAACGTGACCGGAAACGGGATGATGCCTACCGAGATGGGGCCGAGCGGCGTGCGAATGATCTTGCCGCCGATGACGTCCCCGAGGAGCAGGCACGACACGAACACGGCGCCGAGATAGATGAAAAGCTTCTGGGACGGGAGAAAGCGCGCGAAGGCGCCTATCGGGCTGGGCTCAGGCGGAATCGGGGCAGCGGCGGACGCGTCCATTTTGGCGCGGAGCATGGTCGATGCTCCGCGCGAGGACAATCGCTAACGCGAACTCAGCTTCATGCACGCGACGAGACCGTCGGTCGACTGCGACGCCATCCCGCAGTGGTACTTGCTCGGGGTCAGGCTGTAAAAGCACGACTGCTCGAAGCGATCGAACGTTCCGCGCTTCGCCAGCTCCTCGGCCCAGCCGTCGCGGAACGCCACCCGCTCCTGGCGGCTCATGGCAATCCCTTCGCGCGAGACGTACTCGTCGGCATAGAGCTCCACGATGTGATCGCGCAAATCGAGGCACGCGAGGAGCTTCTGCTCCTCGGTGACGAAGAGTTGCGCTCGGCTCGGGGAGCTGGCTTGCACGGCGCTACGAGACCCGCAGCCGGCCAGCGCGCCGATCAAAATGAGACCCAGTGTTGCGTGGCGGACCATCGTGAGCATCCACCTGCAAACATTGTGCACTGCGGACGAAGCGCTCGCCATGCTGCCCCTCGGTCCGCCATCATGTTCGGGCTACGTCCGGCTGAGCTGCCGCGACAGTCGAAACGTCGCTTCCGCGAGCGCGCCACAGCGTGGAAACGAGCGGGGCGCCGCCGCAAAAGCCGCGAACCTCCACGACGCGCTCGTCGCCGAAGAACGGAGCGCTGTCGGACGGAAAAAGTGAACGCCAAATGCATGACGGTCGGCACTGCGCCGACGCCGACCATGACACCGTGGACATCGGTGACCCGCGACCGACGACGACTCGCCCGCGCGCACAGCCGAGCTTGACCAACGTCGGTGTCGCCCGATCCGTGAGCGGACGACACGATACCCGAGCGTGTCGTGGAATGGGTGTTGCGACGAGCGACATCGATGAGAACTCGAGCGGCGCGCGGCCTTGCAGTCATCGGGCTGGGCGTGTCGTGCGCGTGCGCAGAACTGCCTCCGCCGGCGCCTCCTGCCTCCGCGGCGGTCGACGCGGTCGGACCGGACGATGTCGCACCGTCCGCCGCGGGCGACTCGCGCGTCTTCCGCACGCTCATCCGGGAGCTCGACCGCGATCCTGTCCTGGGTCGGGTGCCGGTCCACGTGAGCGTCGATCTCGGCGTCGTGACGCTGGAAGGTCGGGTCGCCCATCGACTGGCGAAGGAGCGCGCCGTGGAGATCGCCGGCGTGGTCAAGGGCGTGCGGGCGATCATCGACCGGATCGCTGTGATGCCTGAACCGCGCGCCGACGGCGAACTCGAGCTGGACGTCGCCGCCGTGCTCTCGAACGACCCGGTCACGGCGCGACAGCGCATCGCCGTACGCGCGCTGAACGACGTCATCCATCTCTCCGGCGACGTCGACTCGATGGGAGCTCGGCGCATCGCCGAACGCGACGCCCTCGCCGTTCCCGGAGTCCTCGGCGTGCAGGACGACCTGGCCGTGCGCCCGGAGCACGTCTCGGACGAAGAGCTGGCCGCGACCGTCTCACGTATCGTACGAGACGATCCGTGGCTCGACGCTTCCAGCGTCCGAGTAACGGCCCGAGGGGGGATCGTCGCGCTCGCCGGGCAAGTACCGAGCGGCGACGAGCGAGCGCGCGCGGAGTACGACGCTCGCGCGGCGGCGCCTTGGAACGTGGATCTGTCCCTCTTGCAAATCGATCCCGTGTTCCACGACGACGGCACGCTCCGCGCATCCGGCGCGCGCGCGCCCGGCGACCTGGAAATCGCGGAGGCCCTCGGCGAGGCGTTCATCCTCGACCCGCGCGTCTACCCGTTCGCGCCTACGGTCAGGGTGCGCGATCGCGTCGTCGTCTTGACCGGGGTGGCACCGAACCGAGCGGCGCTCCGCGCCGCCGAGCAAGACGCGCGCGACGCGCCGGGAGTCGCGAACGTCCGGGACGATTTGAAGGAGCGCGCGTCGTTGGTCAAGGAAGACGACGATGCCCTGCGCGCGGACGTCGCGGCGACCATCGCAGGCGACCCCTACCTCGGCCTGCTGCACATCGCGGTCGACGCGCATCGCGGCCGCGTCGTCCTTCGCGGCGCGGTCCCGACCGAGATCGATCGCGTTCGCGTGGTCTCCCTCGCGTCGTGCGCGCGGGGCGCGGTCGACGTGGACGACGCCTTGGTCGTCGAGCAGACGGGACTCGCCGCCGACGCCCGACCAGGGTTCTAGTAGGGGCGGTCCCCAAGTCCCGCCTCTTAGCGAGAGAGCACGGCTTCGAAGAGCTTGCGGCCATCGGCGCCACCCAAGACGGATTCGCTCATCCGCTCCGGGTGGGGCATGAGGCCGAAGACATTCTTGCGGGGGCCCCCGTAGACGCCCGCGATGTCGTGCATGCTCCCGTTGGGGTTCGCGCGGCCCTCGAACACGCCGTCGGCCGTACAATAGCGTAGTCCGACGAGGCCCTCGCCATCGAGGCGGCGCAATGTCTGCGGGTCGGCCTGATATCGTCCCTCGCCGTGTGCGATGGGCAATCGCCAGACGTCGCCCAGCTTCGGCGTGAAGGGTCCCTCGGCGGTGACCTTCACGTGCCAATCGCCGCACTCGAACCGCTGATTCGAGTTGCGCGTGAGCGCCCCGGGGAGGAGGCCGAGTTCGGTGAGGATCTGAAACCCGTTGCACACGCCGAGAACCAAGCCTCCGCGGCGCGCATGGGCGCGCAGCGCAGGGCCGATCGGGCTGACCTTCGCAATCGCGCCGCAGCGGAGGTAATCGCCGAAGCTGAACCCGCCAGGAAGGGCGACGAGGTCCGTGCCGCGCGGCAGGTCCGACTCCGCGTGCCACACGACGGTCGTCGGGGCTCCGCATAGATCGCGCAATGTTCGAACCATTTCGGCGTCCGCGTTCGAACCGGGGAACACGATTACACACGCCTGCATCGCTGGACGGCTCTAACACATGACCTCGTTCGGGGCGAGGGCGCGCGCCCCTTGCGGACGGCCGGCGGCACGGGCAAGGGAGTGGCCATGAAGCTCTACTACGCGCCGGGTCCGCGCGCCGTGAGGCCTCGGTGGATGCTGGAGGAACTCCGCGAGCCTTATGGCCTCGTGCGGGTCCGCGTCGAGGCTCCGATGTTCGGTATCCGCATTCCGACGCTTGTCGACGGCGACGTGGCCCTGACGGGATCCGCCGCAATTTGCGCATACCTCGCCGACAAGTTTCTCGACAGAGGGCTGGCGCCTCGCCCCGGCCAGCCCGAGCGAGATGAGTACTTGCAGTGGCTTCGATACGGCGCGGCCGTGCTCGACCCGCTCCTCTTCGACGCTTCTTGCGCGACGAATCGCCAAGACGCGGCGGCGCTCGCGCGGGCGAGGAGCGCGTTCCGGCAGCGAGCCCAAATCGTCGAGGAAGCGCTCGCGGGCCAGCGATACCTCGTCGGTGGCGAGTTCACGGCCGCGGACGTGACGATTGGCTCGATCTTGCGTACCGCAACGGCAATCGGACTATACACCGAGCGTTCGAACCTCGGCGAATACACGTCCCGCCTGACCCAGCGTGACGCATACCGGTCGGCGGGTGCGGACTGAGTCGGGCTAACCTGCGAAACCCATGTCAGCGACTTTCTCATCCGATCCGTCCGTTACCCCCGAGCTCGCCCGCGCCCACAAGTTGACGGACGACGAGTACGCCCTTGCTCTTCGCGCGCTCGGGCGGGCGCCGACGTACGCCGAACTCGGGGTCTTCAGCGTCATGTGGAGCGAGCATTGCTCGTACAAGTCGTCGCGGCTTCACCTGCGCCGCCTGCCGACCAAAGGCGCCCGCGTCATTCAAGGGCCCGGGGAGAACGCCGGCGTCGTCGACATCGGCGACGGATTCGCCGCGGTCTTCAAGATGGAGTCGCACAACCACCCGAGCTTCATCGAGCCGCACCAGGGCGCGGCGACAGGCGTCGGCGGAATTCTGCGCGACGTGTTCACGATGGGCGCTCGGCCGATCGCGAGCCTCAATTCGCTGCGCTTCGGCAGGCCCGATCACCCGCGCACGCCCGAGCTCCTGCGAGGCGTGGTCGCCGGCGTGGCCGGCTACGGCAACTGCATCGGCGTCCCCACCGTGGGCGGCGAGCTTCAGTTCGACTCGAGGTACGATCGAAACATTCTGGTCAACGCGTTCACGTGCGGAGTCGCGCGCGCCGATCGGATCTTTTACGGGCGCGCTTCGGGCGTCGGGAACTCCATCCTCTACATCGGCGCCAAGACGGGGCGCGACGGAATTCACGGCGCCACGATGGCCAGTGGCGAATTCTCCGAGCGATCGTCCGCGAAGGAGGAGCGCGAGGGAGGTGCGGGGCGACGTCCCGTCGTGCGCATGACGATGCAAGTGGGAGATCCATTCATGGGCAAGCTCCTGCTCGAGGCCTGTCTGGAGCTCTTTTCGGCGAACGTGCTCGAAGGGATCCAAGACATGGGCGCCGCGGGGCTGACGTCGTCCAGTGTGGAGATGGCGGGCCGGGCGGACAACGGCGTCGACCTCGACCTCGACCTCGTCCCGCGGCGCGCGAAAGGCATGACGCCGTACGAGATCCTGCTCAGCGAGTCGCAAGAACGCATGCTCCTCGTGGCCAAGCCCGGCGACGAGGCGCGCGTGCTCGAGATTTGCGCCCGCTGGGATCTCGACGCCGCGGTCATCGGGAAGGTCACGGACACCAAGCGCTGGGTCGTCCGAGCGACGCCCCGTTACGATCCCCTCGTCGATCCCCCTTCGAAGCGTGCGCCCGTCGTCGTCTGTGACGTTCCCATCGGAGTGCTGACCGACGGCGCACCGGTGTACGATCGTCCCCGCGCGGCCCCGGCCGCGAGCGCACCCGCCGCACCGGGCCCCGATGCGGTCGAGATTCCCGCAGACCTCGGTCGCAGTCTTTTGGAGCTGATCGGGTCACCCAACGTCGGGTCGCGCGCCTGGGTGTGGCGGCAGTACGATCAAATCGTGCGCGGCGGCACCGTCGTGCGCCCGGGATCGGACGCCGCCGTCGTGCGCGTCCTTTGCGAGGCCGACGGCCGCACCATCCCGAAGTTCTTGGCATTCGCCGTCGACTGCAGCCCGCGCATGTGCGAGCTCGATGCCTACGCCGGCGGCGCCATGGCCGTCGCGGAGGTCTGCCGCAACCTGGCGTGCAGCGGCGCAGAAGCCATTGGCATCACGGATTGCCTGAACTTCGGAAACCCGGAGCGTCCCGACGTCATGGAACAGATCGCCCGCGCCATCGACGGGATAGCGGCGGCGTGTACGGCGCTCGGCGCCCCGATCGTGAGCGGCAACGTGAGCCTCTACAACGAGACCGACGGCCGATCGATTCTTCCGACGCCGGCCGTCGCCGCGGTCGGGCTCATCGCCAAGGCCGAGGACATCGTGACCGCCGCGTTCAAGGGAGGGGGCGACGCCGTATTTCTCCTGGGCGAGCCGGCGAGCATCGGCGCGCGGGCCCTCGCGGGAAGCGAATGGCTCGCGCTCGCCTCCGCGGCCGCCGGGCGAGCGGCACCCGAGGGTCCACCGCCCCGCATCGACCTTGCCGCGGAAGCCAAGCTTCAAAGACTGCTGATCGAACTGGCCCGGTCCCAGCTACTCGCGAGCGCGCACGACGTCGCCGACGGCGGCCTTGCGGCGGCGTTGGCCGAGTGCTGCACGGTCGGAGACCGCGACGTCGGCGCCCGAATCGAGCTCCTGACGTCGAGTACGAACGTCGGCGCCCTCGGAGCGCTCTTCGGCGAGACTCCTTCGTGCGTCGTCGTGAGCGTGAAGCCCGCGGCGGTCGACCGCGTTCTCGCGCTATCGATCGCGGCCGGCGTAGTCGCGACTCGAATCGGAGAAACCGGCGGGAGCGCACTGACCATTGTCGCCCCGCCGCTCGGAGCCTTCTCCGTGCCCATCGCCGAAGTGCGGGCGCACCGCGAGAGCTGTCTCCAGCCCATCGTCGGGAGCTGAGGCGTCTGAGCGGCGAGAAGCCCCAGACGGGAAGTTCGGGGCGCGCATGCCTGTGGTAATCTGAGCGATCGAACGTCCTCGCGCTTCCGGCCGAGCTTTCGTCATGTCCATCCGGTCATCGCCCCTGCTGGGGTACAACAACAACGTCCGCCACAAGGGAAAGGTCTTCCACATTCAGACGGAAGACTCCGGTGTGAAGTACGGCCACATCATGACGCACCTCTTCACCGACGGTGGTCGGATCGTGAAGAGCGTGAAGACAAGCTACGCCGAGTACGTGACGAACGAGCGGATGACCGAGATCGTTCGTGAAATGATGAAGCAGCAGCACAAGGCGATGTTCATCGCCCTGCGCGACGGGAAATTCGAGTCAATCGCTGAGCGCTCGGGCGAAGTATCCCCATCATCGCGGCCGCCCTCCGTCCTGGTCGATCCCGTGAGGCCGGCTGGGCGTGACGGGCGGCGGCAGAGCGTTCCGCCACCCCTGCCGCCACGCGCCGCCGGCCGGGTGGAGCGGAACGAGCCCACGTCGGCGACCGTCCCCGATGCGGACGCATCACCCGGCGGCCGAGAGCCGGAGGAGCTCGAGATCGACGTCGAGGAGCTGGAGCGCGCGGCCGAGGCCGCGGACCCGTCGTCGCCCGCGCAAAAGAGCGCCAGCGAACTGCCTCCCCCGCCCGTCAACTTGTTTCGAGAGAAGGCCTCGGGCGCGGCACCCGGGTCGGCCGTGCCGCCGCCCCTGCCCGTCCGGCGTCCCTCTTCGACCGGCGGGGGTGCCGGCGCGGCCGAGCGCCGGTACGCGCCGACCCGACCTGCAAGCATTTTCGGACAGGCCCGTCCCCAGCAAGGCAAATCGATATTCGGTGAGGACCTCATGGGCGACAAGTCGCTCGACGAAGTGATTCTCAGCTACTTGGCGGACGACCCGCCTTCCGAGAAGAAGTAGTCAGCTCCCCGTCGGGACCGCGCCCTCGCGAGGATGCGCGCGGCGAGAGCCTGAAGGGGTCCGTCACCGCTTCCGTTATTTTGCCGCGCTCCCTGGGCCGCCTCCCGCACCTTCGTGCGGCGCGCCTGTGCTTGCGGCGGGCCGCGGGCTCCCGCGCGTGGATATCATCAACGAAAGCCATTCGGATCCGAGCACTACGACAGCGACAGCCGCCGCGACCCAAAGGATGATCGGGCGGCGCGGACGCGGACGAAGCGACCGAATGTGCGATAGCGCCACCGGCGGCCTCAGGGACTGTCCCGCCGGCGTGTTCCTCAGCTCGCGCACCCACGCGCGGGCTCTCTCCCGCTCGGCCTCCACGTCGAATCCCGCTTCGGTCAGTCCCTTCTCGGCCTGTGCAGCGCTCACCGACGCGGCTTCTTCGATTTCGTCGTCGACCGCTTCCTGCTCGAGGTGTTTCCAGACCTCTTCGGGGGTGCGCTTCGTGGCCATCAGCTCGTCTCCTCGGACTTTCCCCGTCTTCCGGTCCGGCGACCAAGGATGCGGTACCAGGTCAGAGTAAACGTGAATGCGGCGCGTCGCAAAGTGGGGGCGGGTGCGCTCGTCTCGAGCTCGTCCGGCCCCACAGGCGATTCGGGGCAGAACAAAAAAAAACGCGCCCGGACGACTCGCATCGTCCGGACGCGCTGGGCCGTGCGCTTGGGGGGGAGGGGCTCACGCACGGCCCTCAAGGTACGGCCGCCGAACTCGCCGCTAGGAGGGAGACGGCACCGGCGCTCCGTACACACTCAAAATTGTGACCGCCACTCGGCTTGGGCAAGAGGGGGCTGGGTCATTTCTCGTTCGCTCTCGTTCCCTCTCGTTCGCGAGCTGTCTCGCTAGACTCGCTCGCCGGCTTGCGCCGCTCGTCCGCGTGCCGGCTTGCTCGCTAAGACGTCGGACCCGAGATTCTTATTCCGAGCGCGTCGTCCGCGCGCAATCGGGTCTGGCCGCAGCCCAGCGGGGCGCTCGAGCTCCGCTCCGGATGGCTCGCACAGCGTGGCGAAGGCTCTGACTCATTTTCGCAAGCGGCTGCAGGTTGGTTTGACTCGAGGCGCCGCGCTCGTGCACCGTCCAACCCTGCTTGCCCCGGCCCTGCGCAACGGACGCGCCGGCGCGAGCCAACACCGCGCTCGCGGGGAACGACGACGTCGACCACCCGGCGGGGCCGCGTGCCCGGCTTTCGGCACGGAACCTTTGAATTCGCGGAGGATGGATATGCGTAAGAAGATTTTGGCGAGCCTGTTCGCGCTTGCTGCACTTTTCGAGGCGACTGGGGCGTTGGCTTCCGACTATTCGGTATCGCCGAATGGCAACGATGGCGCGGCAGGCACCGCCGCCGCCCCCTGGGCAACCATCCAGCATGCGGCGGACGTAATGCAGCCCGGCGACTCGGTCACCGTCGCCGACGGCTCGTACATCGGCTTTTGGATGAAAAATCGGCAGGGCGACGCGCAGCATCGCTTTACGTTCCGCTCACAAAACGCCCTTGGAGCCAAGATCACCGCGCCGTCCCCGAGCGGCAACGATCCCAACGACAGCGTGCAGCTCGTCAGCGTGAGCTTCGCCACCATCGACGGCTTCGACGTGACGGGGGCGCCGCGAGCGGGCATTTCGATTCGCACGTTCGGCGACGAGACGGGAGCGGATACGACCGACGACATCGTCCAGAACTGCCGGAGCCACGACAATGGCGCCGGTGTCACGACCGGGCGACACGACGGCATCTTCACCGGGTTTGCCCAAAATGTCCTGATTCAGAACAATGAGATCGACCACAACGCCGAGCACGGAGTGTACGTTTCCAATTCGGCCGACAACCCGATCGTGCGTGGCAACAAATCGCACGACAACCTGGCGAACGGCCTTCAAATCAATGCGGACGGGTCCAGCGGCGGCGACGGAGTCATCTCGAACTGGCTGATGGAGGACAACATCGTCTACGGGAACGGTGGAGCTTCGGCCATCAACCTCGACGGTGCCACCTTCGGCATCTTGCGCAACAATCTCGTTTACGGAAACGCCAAAGGCGGCGTCGCTCTCTTCATGGGCGACGCGAACGAGGCGTCGCACGACAATGTCGTCGTCGGCAATACCGTTTACGACCCGGCGGGCACGCGTTTCGGCGTTCAAATCGACGACGGCGCGGACAATAACGCCTTGTTCGACAACGTCTTCTGGTCTGCCTCGACCGGAATGGAGATCGGGAGCGTGAACAACTTCAATCACGACTACAACATCGTCTCGTCATATTCCGGCGGATCTGCGGGCGCACACGAGAGCTCGGCCGACCCGACCCAGCTCTTCGTGAGCGCGAGCGCCGGCGATTATCACCCGGGTCCGGCGCTGATGGGAAAGGGAACGGCCACCTTTGACGGTGCCACGGCTCCGGCCGTCGATCTCGACGGGAACGCGAGGCCGCAGGCCGGGGTCTGCGATATCGGCTGTTATCAACACGGCGGGAGTTCGACGTCGACGTCACCGGACGCGGGCTCGAGCACAGGCACGACGAGTTCGGGAGTGGGGACTGGTTCCGGCGCGGGAACAGGTTTGGCAACGGGCACCGGCTCGGGCTCACCCGGGACGGGGGCCGCATCCGGTTCGAGCACCGGCTCGAGTTTACCCGGGACGGGCGCCGCATCCGGTTCGAGCACCGGCTCGAGTTCACCCGGGACGGGCGCCGCATCCGGTTCGGCGACGAGCACTGGCTCGAGCACCGGCAGCGGAGCGGCCGACGGAGCGGCCGGGCCAAAAAGTGCGTCCGACGCCGGACTTCCCTCCCCCGCCATGGTGGGCTCGGCCGACTCATCGAACGGGACGGTCGCCGAGGCCTCGACGCCCGTCGCGGGCGATGCATCGACGGATGAAGGGGGCCAGGCCGCCGCACTGAATTGGGGAGCGGAAAACAGCCAGAGCGGGGGCGGCTGCAGTACGTCTTCCAGCCCGTCGGGCCCCGGGGGCGCGGTTCTGCTCTCGATCGCGCTCGTCGGAGCGTGCAGGCGGCGGCGGTAAACCCCGTCAGGTGACGCGGCGGCCAGGGCCGGCGTCGATCGCCTCGCGGACGATGGCCCGGTCGACGTCATCGGTCGCCGCGACGGCTTCGGCGACGTCGACAGCCCGATCCCCACGTTGAATGCGCACGCGCGCCTCGGGCCCGCCGGCCAAAAGATCGAACGCGGGTACGTCGTCCCGGAACTCGTATTTTGCAGTCCTGAAGACGAACCGGGTGGGGTCCTGAGCGTGCGCCAGCGTCACGAGCGCGAGATACGTCGCGAACGGGCGGAAGCTCACCGCGTCGGTGACGTGAATCTGCACGCCCCCGCAGCCAACCCCCGCGTGCTTGTGAAAGGTCGGGCGAAACGTGATCGGTCGGGCGCGCATCCCCGGCAAAGCCAGACCGTGCAATTCATCGGCGAGGCGCACCCCATCGATCCAAGGCGCGCCGACCACCTCGAAGGGACGGGTCGTGCCGCGTCCTTCCGAGAGGTTCGTCCCTTCGACGAGGCATCCCCCCGGGTACACGAGAGCCGTCTCGTAGCTCGGCATGTTCGGCGACGGCATGACGAACGGGCGATCCCACGCGGCCGCATGCCGGTCGCGCTCGAGCCCGCGAACGGCGAGCACGCGCACGAGCTCTAGCGGTACCCGCTCCACTTCGGCGCGCCAGGCGACGATCTCGCCCAGCGTGAGCGAGTGGCGCACCGGCATGGGCTCCAGCCCGACGAACGAGCAGTACTCGCGCGTCTGCCTGCGGCCCTCGATTCGGGCGACGTCGCCGCCGAGCGGGTTGGGACGATCGAGCACGAGGACGCGCACGCCGGCTCGGACGCAGGCGCGCATCGCCAGAACGGCCGTCCATACGAAGGTGTAGTAGCGCGCTCCGACGTCCTGCAAATCGATCACGAGCACATCCACCGACGCCAGATCTTCCGGCCGGGGCGAGAGGTCTTCGAAGTTTTCGCCGTACAGGCTCCGAACGGGCGTGCCGAACGCGTCCCGGGCATCGGCGACCCCCACCATGTCCTGAGCCTCGCCGCCGTATCCGTGTTCCGGGCCAAAGACGATCGCGACGCGCGCGCCGAGCGCATCGAGCACGCGGCGCACGTGCACGAGCCGGCGATCGACCGACGCCGCGTGAGCGAGCAATCCCACCCGCGCGGCTCGGAGC
>JBAULD010000582.1:0-6320 GCA_049578005.1 Polyangiaceae bacterium | reverse complement strand
CTCGAAGTCGACCCAAAGTCCGCCCATCGAATAGTGCACGGCGGGAAAGACGCGCATCGGGTTCGTATACGGGTCCTCGGCCACGAACTTCTCGTAGATCTCGAGGACACCTCCGAGCTTCTTGCGCAAGACTTCGCGCGGTAAGTGCGTCACGTCGAGGTAGACTTCGTTTTCGTTCTTCCCGCTCTTCGGGTCGTAGACGCCTCGCTTCTCGTGAAAGCACTTCTTGAAGAGCTCTCGGCTGGCGATATCGCGCGGGACCAGATTGCCGTAACCCGGGTACTTCTCCTCGAGAAAGTAATCGCGCCCGCTCTCGGGAACGTCCCGTCCCGGGCGGCGTTCCGATGCGTCCCTCGGCACCCAGACCCGTCCCCCCTCACCGCGCACGCTCTCCGAGATGAGTCGCAGCTTGTCGGCGCCCGGGATCGCCGTCGGGTGCACTTGGATGAACTCGCCGTTCGCGTAGCAAGCTCCCTGCAGATACGCCTCGCTCGCAGCCGTCCCCGTGTTGATGACGCTGTTCGTGGATCGGCCGAAGACGATGCTGCACCCGCCGGTGGCCAGGCAAACGGCGTCGCCGGGGAACGCCCGGACCGTGGTGGTCTTCAGATCTTGCGCGACGATGCCCCTGCAGGTCCCGCCGTCGTCGATGACGAGCGCGAGAAAGTCCCACCACTCGAGTTTTCGGACCATCTTTTCGCCGGGAACGCGCTCGCCCTTGTCGTCCTCGACGTCGACCGTCTCCCACCGGCGCACTTGCTCGTCGAGTGCGTAGAGGAGCTGCTGGCCGGTCGTCGCACCGGCGAACGCCGTCCTATGGAAGAGCGTTCCTCCGAAGCGACGGAAGTCGAGCATTCCCTCGGGGGTCCGGTTGAAGGGGACTCCCATGCGGTCGAGCATGAAAACGATACCCGGCGCGGCGTCGCACATTCCTTTCACCGGCGGCTGCTGCGCGAGAAAATCCCCGCCGTACACCGTCTCTTCGAGGTGGACCTGCGGCGAATCCCCTTCCCCCTTGGTATTGACGCTCGCGTTGATCCCACCCTGCGCGCACACCGAGTGAGAGCGCTTGACCGGGACGAGCGAGAAGAGATCGACGGGCACCCCATCCTCACATAGCTTGATGACGGTCATGAGCCCGGCGAGACCACCGCCGACGACGACGACTCGCCTGACTTTTCCCGATTCGCTGCGAGTCACCGATTTGGCGGACGCCATGAGCCACCCGGGCACGTAGGGGAAAGCTCTCGGCGTGTCAAACGTCGCGAAAATTATGCGTCTCTACCCCCCTCTATCCTCCCTCTCTTGCAAAGAGAGTGCGGCGTGTACGGCCGCGCGGATTTGCTCCCGCCGCTCGGGCGAAAGCGGCGCACCGCTGAACTCGGCGAGTTCGAACTGATTGTACGCGCGCCCGCCGGCCGTGCGGACGAGTGACCGGGCGATCTGCGCTCCCTGTTGAAAAACCTCGAGGGCGATTGCCAACAAGATCCCGGGGCGATCAGGGGCCTCGACGAACAGTGCAGACAGGCCCTCCTCGTCGACGTCGTCGAAGCGGACCTCGACCCGGGCACCGCCCGACGGGGATGCGACGGCCGTGCGGGACGCGATTTGCTCGACCGAGACGTTGCCCGAGAGGATGGCGCTCAAGACCTCCCCGATGGAAGCCGCCTCGTCGTCGTCGATCGATGCCTTGTCTTCTGCGTTCGCGCGACGGACCCACACGAGATCGACCGCTTCGCCGCCGCCGCCCGGCACCGCGCGCGAGAAGACCAGCGCCGTGATGACGTCCAGGCGGTGGGACACGAGGGCTGCGGCGACCGCGGACAAGAGGCCGGGGCGGTCGTCGGCCACGACACAGAGGGCGGCGCTTCCGTCGGCGAGAGTACGCCACACTTCGGCGTAGGCCGGACGCTTTCCCCTGCGAAAGCAAACCGCAGCATGCTTCGCGGCCGTGCGAGGATCGAAGAGAACGCGGTAGCGCGCCGGCATCGAGGCCGAAAACGTCTCGGTGAAGCCCGCCGGGGGCTCGCTCGCGCCGGCCGCTTCGGCGCCGCTCCAGTCGAACTCCGCCCACCTGGTCATCCGGTGTTATAAGCTGCGGCAGGGCCGGATCGAATGGATTGCGGCGGCGTTTCGGCCCCGTGTCCGCCGAATCCTCGCGCGACCGAAGGCCACCGCGTTAGCCGAGCATGGTCTTGAGGCGCCCCGATCGATCGAGGAGCGCCAGATCGTCGTAGCCGCCGATCGCCTCGCCGCCGATGAAGATCTGCGGCACGGTGCGCCGGCCGGTCGCCTGCACGAGCCAATCTCTCTTGGCATCGTCGCTGGTCACGTCAATCTCTTCGTAGGGGACGCCGCGCGCCGCGAGGAGGCGCTTGGCGGCGACACAGTAGCTGCAAACACGAGTCGTATAAATCTTGACGTCGGTCATGGCGTTAGGGTCCACGTGCTAACTTCGCATCGCGATGGCCGCCGAGCAAACCATCCACCTCGACCGATACTCGCCCGACGCCAAGGCGCTCGTCGCCGGAGCGCAAAGTCTCGCAGACGAGCGCAAGCACGCGCAGGTCGAGCCGATTCACCTCCTCGCACGCGCGATCGAGCGCGATCGCGGAATCCAAGAGGTGTTTCGGCGCGCCGGGGCCGACCCAGCGGACATTTCGGTCGAAGCTGAGTCGGGGCTTGCTCGCATCAACAAAACGACGGCCGGGCTCGCCTATCTGTCGAGCGCCATGCTTCAGCTGCTGGCGCGTGCGGAAAAGGAAGCGGGGACCGGAACCGTCGACGTCGAACACCTTCTCAACGCGCTTTCGCAGGAGATACGCGGCGCGGCAGCGGCCGCGCTCCAAGCGTTCGGCCTCGGACCCGGCAGCTTCCGCCCGCACATGGGAGCGCTGAAGAGTGTCCCGCGCGAAATTGCCGCCGGGGCCGCTCCGAGCGGCGACGTCCTCTCTCGCTTCACGCACGATTTGGTCGAGCGCGCTCGCGCCGGCGGCTTCGACCCCGTGATCGGACGGGACGTCGAGGTCCGCCGTCTACTGCAGATCCTCGAGCGGAGACAGAAGAACCATCCTCTCTTGGTCGGCGAAGCGGGGGTTGGAAAGACGGCGATCGTGGGGGCGCTCGCCATGCGCATTGCGGCGGGCGACGTTCCGGAAAATCTCTCGAAGTTGAGCATCCTCGAGCTCGAGACGGGAATGCTCGTCGCAGGAGCGAAGCTCCGCGGCGAAATCGAAGAGCGGTTGCGCCAGGTCGTCGCAGCCGTCAAGAGCGCGGCCAAGGACACTGTCCTCTATGTCAGCGGGATCGACTCGCTCCTCGGACAGGGGGCGGCCGGGAGCGGCGTCGGTGACCTGCTCAAGCCGCTCCTGGCGCGAGGCGAGGTGCGGCTCGTCGCGTCCACCACGGTCGAAGGGGCGCGCAAGATGCAGGAGCGAGACCCCGGCCTGCTTCGCCGCTTCAGCGTGCTGGCGATCGAGCCCCCCACGGTAGACCAGGCCATCGAAGTCTTGCGCGGCATCGCGTCGAAATACGAAGTGCATCACAAAGTGCAGATCGGCGAAGGTGCCATCGTTGCGGCGGTGCGCCTCGCCAGGCGGTATCTGCAAGACCGCGCCCTCCCCGACGCCGCAATCGACTTGCTGGACGAGACGGCGGCGCGCAAACGCGTCGAAATCGACGGCGTTCCGGAGAAGGTCGACGGAGCCATCCGGCGCTTGGCGTCGCTCCGCGCGCAAGCGACGTCGCTCGCAGGCGACGTCGACGTGATGAGCGTCAAGATGCGCGAGCGCATCGAGAAGGAGATCCGCGAGCTCGAGCCTGCCGTCAGCGAGATGCGCGCGAAGCTCGACTCGCGTCGAGGCGCGATGGCAGCGCTCGCCGCGCTCCGAGCGGAAGAAACACGGCTCGTTTCGGAGATCGCGCAGGCGCGGGACAAGCACGACTTCGCCCGGTTGGGCGAGCTCGAGCACGTACAGCTTTCCGACGTCAAGCGCCGGCTCGAGGCCGCGGAAACCGCGGTGGGCCGCGAAATGGCCAGTGGCGCGTCGAACCTCGTGTCCGAAGAAGACGTCGCGCTCGTCCTCGGAGACTGGACGGGGATCCCGGTCAGCAAGATGCTCGAGGCCGAGAGCGACAAGCTTCTCAAGATGGAGGCTCGCCTCGCCGAGCGTGTGGTCGGCCAAGAGGAAGCCGTGCGGGCGGTATCGCGCGCCGTTCGACGCGGGCGGATCGGCCTGCGCGATCCCGGCAAACCGATCGGCTCCTTCCTGTTTCTCGGCCCGAGCGGAGTAGGCAAGACAGAGCTCGCGAAGGCGCTCGCCGAGTTCTTGTTCGACGACGAGCAATCGCTGACTCGCCTCGACATGAGCGAGTTCATGGAAAAGCACATGGCCCAGCGACTCGTCGGCTCGCCGCCCGGTTACGTCGACAGCGAGGAGGGGGGCTATCTGACGGAAGCCGTGCGCCGCAGGCCGTACAGCGTGCTCTTGTTCGACGAAGTCGAGAAGGCGCACGCGGACGTCTTCAACCTGCTCCTCCAAGTGCTCGACGACGGCCGTCTCACCGACGGTCGGGGTCGCACGGCGAACTTCTCGAATACGGTCGTGATCATGACCAGCAACGTCGGGAGCAAACGCCTGCTGGAAACCGATTCGAAGCTCTTCGAAACCCCCGAAGGGATCGAGGCCTTGCGCGACGTGCTGCAAGAAGAGCTGCGCGCCCTCCTTCGTCCCGAGTTTCTAAACCGCATCGACGACATCATCCTTTTTCGGCCGCTGTCCAAGGTCGACCTGCGCGGCATCGTGGACATCCAACTGCGTCGGCTCGAAAAGATGCTCACCGATCGCGAGCTCAAGATGCGGCTCAGCGACGAAGCCAAGAACAAGCTCGTCGAGCTCGGCTACGAGCCGGCGTTCGGCGCACGGCCGCTCAAACGAGCCATCTTGAAGAAACTGCAAGACCCCCTGGCCGAAGAGATACTCCGCGGCGGCTACCCGCCGGGTAGCGCGGTCCGAGTGGACGTCCAGGGCGACGACTTTACGTTCGCGCGGGGTTGAACGCTCGATGCGCGTGCATCTGGTCGGCGTGAGTGGCACGGGGATGGGCGCGCTCGCAGTGCTCTTCCGGGAGGCGGGGGACGAAGTCAGCGGCTCGGACGTCGCGTTCGATCCGCCGATCGGCCCTGCGCTACGCGCCGCCGGCGTGCGCTGCTTGCTCGGGTTCGAGGCCGCCCATCTGGAACCGCGGCCGGATCTGGTGGTCGTCGGAAATGCCATCCGCCGTGGGAACGCCGAGGACGAGGCCGCGCTGCACCTCGGGATCGAACGGACGTCCATGTCGTCCGCGCTGCGGCAGCGATTCTTGGCCAAGCGCCGCCCCCTCGTCGTCACCGGAACACACGGAAAGACGACGACGAGCGCGATGTGCGCGTGGATCCTCCTCCGAGCCGGGTTCGAGCCCGGGTGGTTCATCGGGGGCGTGCCCAAAGGGCTCGCCGCGCCTTCGGCAATCGGGTCGACCCGCATCAAGCCCGACCGCGGGCGCTCGCCGTTCGTCGTGGAAGGCGACGAGTACGACGCCGTGCACTGGCACAAGCAACCCAAGTTTCTCGACTACGTCGGGGTCGGCGCGGACGACGTAGTGATCGTGACGAGCATCGAGCAAGATCACATCGACATTTACCCCGACGTCGCGACCTACGAAGGGGCTTTCCGCGCGCTTCTCCGCAGCGTGCCACCGGCCGGACTCCTCGTATGCGACGCGCGCGATGCGCGGATACGGACCCTCGTCCGCGACGAGGCTCGTGCGCGCGTGTCTTGGTTTGCGCTCGATCGCGACGACACGGGCGACGTGACGCCGGCTTGGCTCGGGGCGCCGGCTTCGTTCACGGAGGACGGCGCGCAGACCTTCGATCTCTTCGCCGGCGGGGTCGCTTGCGGGCGATTCTCTCTGCGCGTCCCCGGCCGTCACAACGTGCGCAACGCAATCGCCGCAGTCGCGGCGTGCGCCGAGGGCTTCGGTGCCCGAGTGGACGAAGCACGCTCGCACCTTGCGAGCTTCGAAGGCGTGCGCCGTCGCCAAGACCTTCTCGGCGAACCGCGAGGAGTGCGCGTATATGACGACTTCGCGCATCATCCGACCGCGGTCGACGAGACGCTGCGAGCGCTTCGAGCGCGCCACCCGGCCGGTTCTCTCTGGGTCGCCTTCGAGCCGCGGAGCGCGACGGCTTGTCGGTCGCTTCATCAGGATGCCTACGCGCGCGCGTTCGGCGCAGCGGATCATGTCTTTTTAGCCCCTCTCGGACGCACGAACATTCCCGA
>JBAULD010000581.1:0-1953 GCA_049578005.1 Polyangiaceae bacterium | reverse complement strand
GCTTTCGAAATCGTGAAATAGCGCGCCGAGGCGGGCAGAGGCGCGCGCGAGTGGCGAGCTTTGTCCGCGCACGACGGTGAGAACATGGTGTTTTCGAAAGAAATCATTCAATTGCGCGTCGACGACGCGCTGCGGGCTGCCGCCTTCTACGAGGCCCTCCTCGACGCGCCGCCAACGCTTCGCAGTGCCGAGTCCGCCGTGTTCGACCTCGACACGCCGCCCCTCGTTCTCACGCTCGAAGAGCGGCCGCGTGCCCGCAGAGCCAACGCCCGATGCGAAAGCGCCTCGAGACCGGCAGCGTTCGGGCTCGACACGCCGATGGCGTCCCGCACCGGCGCGCGTTTGGCTCTGGTGCTGGGTGAACCCAAGCAAATCGGCGATGTCGCGATTCGCCTTCGACGCGCCGGAGTTCGGCTTTGGATCCAGGACGAAGGACTCGAGACCCACGACCCCGACGGGAACGCGTGGCGTGTACAGTGCGTCCCGGCGGTGCCGGGAAGGGCCGTCGTGACGGCCCTGGTGAACCCTTTCCGAGCCAGACGACGATGAGAGAGAACGACCGCACCGCGTTCGGCGTCCTCTTGTCGATCTGCTTTTGTCATTTGAACAATGACATGTTGCAATCGCTCCTCGCAGCGGCTTACCCCGCCCTGAAGATCGAGTTTCAGCTCAGCTTTGCCCAGATCGGCCTCATCACACTTGCCTACCAGCTGACGGCTTCTCTCCTTCAACCCGTCGTCGGCCTCTACGCGGACCGTAGGCCTGCCCCATTCTCGCTGCCGGCCGGTACGCTCTTCACGTTCACGGGCCTGCTCGTCCTCGCCGGAGCGGGCGGTTACGCGGGCCTCATGACCGGCGCGTGCGTCCTCGGGATGGGCTCTTCGATATTTCATCCGGAGGCATCTCGGGTGGCTCGCATGGCGGCGGGCGGCCGCCCCGGCCTCGCTCAGTCGCTGTTTCAAGTGGGCGGCAACGTGGGGTCGGCGCTCGGCCCACTGGGAGCGGCGTTCGTCGTCCTGCGATGGGGACGACCCGCACTGGGTGCTTTTTCGCTGCTCGCGCTAGTGTCGACGGCAATCCTCTATGGCGTCGGCCTATGGTACAAGCGACACGGCCTCGCTCGTGCCGCCCGGACCCGGGCGGCGCCCAGGTGCGAGGCCGAGGCCGGACGCCTCACCGCGATTCAGCTGCGCGCGTCGGTCGCCGTGCTAATGACGCTCATCTTCTCGAAGTTCGTGTATCTGGCGAGCTTCACGAGCTACTACACGTTTTATCTCATGCATCACTTCCGCATTTCGATGGCGAGCGCGCAGATGCACCTTTTCGCCCTCTTTGCAGCCGTCGCGGCGGGGACGCTCGTGGGGGGGCCGCTCGGCGACAGGATCGGTCGCAAAGTCATCATCACCTTTTCGATTCTGGGCGTGTTGCCATTCAGCTTGGCGCTGCCCTACGCCGGACTCTTTTGGACGGGCGTCCTGAGCCTCGCGATCGGTTTCGTCCTGGCATCTGCGTTCCCTGCCATCGTCGTGTACGGGCAAGAGCTCATCCCAGGCCGAGTGGGCGTGGTGGCTGGGCTCTTTTTCGGACTCTCGTTTGGTGCCGCCGGCCTCGGCGCCGCGCTCTTGGGCAAGCTCGCCGACACGACGAGCGTCGAGCACGTCTATCACCTCGTCGCCTTTCTCCCCGCTCTCGGCGTCGTCGCCCCTCTTCTTCCCAGCCTCCGGAGTAGCTCGCCTTCGCCATGATTCGATCCGCGGTATCGTCGCTCGTCGACGCGAGCGGGCGTCGCCCGGCAATCGTGCTCGCGCTCGCGCTCTGCGCGATGCTCGTCACTTGGCACTTCGCGCTCCGAGTGCTCGTCAACCCGCATACGGACTTGCGAGAGCTCTTGCCTCGTGACAGTCCGGGGCTGAAGGCTTTCGAGCACCAGCTCGGCCGAGTCGGAGGCGGCGC
>JBAULD010000580.1:0-1897 GCA_049578005.1 Polyangiaceae bacterium | reverse complement strand
ACGCAGTCTTGAATGCTGCCCATTTCGCGCATCTTGAAAACCAAGAAGAGACCCCCCACGACGAGGACGACGAGGACGACGAGCGGGAAGACTCCGAAAGGATTCTCTCTCCCCTCGTGGTCGTCATCGCCGCTTGCACCTTCGCCGGGTTCTGGACCCGCTCGCGGCTGGTCCGGGGGTTGGTCGGCCATGCGCCGAAGGCACTTTGGCAAACGGAGTGCGATCGCGCCAGCAGGTCGATGCGAGGGTCGAGGAATTCCGTGCGGTCAGTTCCAAGGCGGCATCGCATAGGGCGTCGTCGGTGAGATGCCGTCGTAGCGGTGCAATTGCGCCACGTAGGATTCGTTGAGCCAGGACTGAAACGTCGCGAGCTGGCACGCCGTGAGCGGCGACCGCGGAGGCGTTGTCGCGCTTGGCATCTTGTCACACTTCGAACAGGAGGGCGGATCCGCTTCTTGCATGACGGCCATGACGACTTGAAAGCGAAATGGCGTCGGCGTCTCCGGACACGAGGACGCGTGAGCCGTCCCCGTAATCCAATCGTAGGCGTGGCTCTTTCCTCCTTCCTCCATGGTCGATTCGTTGTCCAGCACGTGGCATCCGCCATTGCTGGCATTGGCCGCGCCCGTCTTGCCACACGACGCATTCAAGAACGGCTGGATGTCGGTCGTGAAGCTCACCGGCGAAGGCACCGTGCATCCGGCAGGGACCACGACCGGGACGTTCATCCCGGGTGACGTCCCCGAGTCGGGGGCAGTCGTGGGGATCGAGACCGCCGTGCCAGTCGGCGTCGACGTCGTGGCTCCGGTCTTCGTTGCGGACGGCGTCCTTGCGCACCGAAAGCCGAGATTGACGGCTCGGAACGAAGGATCGACGTCGAAGCGCTCCGGGGGAAGCAACTGCGTCGTGTCGTTGAGGAGATTCCCGCGCATGACGCGGTTCGAAGCGGCCGTCACATATGCGCAATCGGTGCATGCCGCGTATGGCGCATACCAGTCGAGGTTCCATTCGAACACTTCCCCTACCAGGTCGAGCTGGCCAAAGTAGCCGGCTCCCTTCGAGGCCGTGCCGACCGGAGCCATGTTCGTGACTCCCGTGCAGGTCTCCGCTCCGCCGCTCGGATAGTAACACTGGCTTTCGCCGTCGCCGTAGATGGCGTACTGGTTTCCCGTGCCTGGGGCCGTCGATCCCCATGGATACTCTCGCTGCTGGCTGCCTCCGGCCGCCGCGTATTCCCACTCGGCCTCGCTCGGCAGAAACCCCCCGTCCCAGATGCAGAAGGCCGTCGCCTCGTACCAGTCCACGCAGTCGATGGGCAGGCGCTCGTTATTCCCAGGCGCAGCCGTCCACGTAGCATAGTTGGGCTCGCAAGAAAGATTCGCGTTCCACGCACTCGCCGCATCGGGCCCCGTGGCGAGGTCCGGAAGTTGCGTAATCGAGTCGACGAGCGAGTTCCACTCCTTGGCGTTCCAGCCGGTTTCGTACGTACCGGGGCTTCCGCTATTGGCGAGTCCCTTTCCGCCGTTCAAATGCGCGTGGATTCCGCTGCCGTCCGCTGGAGGTGCGCCCGAGGCGCTCGTCATATACGCGACGTACTGACGAAAGCGGCCGACGGTGACCAGGTACTTGTCCAGACGAAAGTCGCTCAGGGTGGCCGGATCCGCATAAGACGACGTCTGACCGTAGGTGTACGTTCTATCGTAGGTCCCGCCGGTCACGGCCAAGCTCGAACAACAGCTCTCGTTTCCGCTTCCGCCGGCCCCGCAGTTGGTCACTCCGTCGGTTCCCGACGCGCAGTTCGGCGTGGGCGTCGTCGACACCGCGCTGCCCGAGTCCGCACCGACGGAGACGCTGGGGACGACACCGCCACTATCACCAGCAGCCGCGGGGGCCCGAC
>JBAULD010000579.1:0-1600 GCA_049578005.1 Polyangiaceae bacterium | reverse complement strand
GCTTTCGAAGGAGCGTAGGTAGTACGACTATTGCCGCTTTGGTGTTTTCGGGCTCGAGCTGAATTTTAGTTGGGAGAACCCCGGCCTTACGAAGTAGCCATAGCACGACGAGCAGAACAGCGTCTGCCTGGTACAGAACACCGCATACGAGCAGCGCCCGTACGAACGGCGTCGTGTCCGCGAACGAGCGGATTGACGTAAAGTACCAGGCGAGCTTCTCCATCGCGAAAGTGGCTTCAGTGAGCCAGCACGATCGCAGCCTCACGAGTAGCTTCTGCCTGCACTCGCCCGCGCACCCGCAGGGTGCGCTGTATCACGGCGGTCCGATCGGACATTTCGAGCTCGACATATCGGCCCCGCGTCAGGCTTCCCCACGGGTCGTCAGCCACGACCTCACCGGCGAACAGGCGTTTTATCCGCCCGGCTTCGTGACAGTCGAAGAGAAACCAGTTGCAGGCGTAGACGGCGTCTCCCGGATGCACGCCTTTCAGGTGCGGATAGGGCACGAACGCGAGATCGAGTTCGCGCCGCGCAGCCTGAAATTGCGGTGTCGACTCGAGCTCCCTCCGCAGTTTGTCCAGAGTTTCGACGCTCGACTCGGCTGCGTGCTGCCTCGCTTCAGCCTCTCGCCGCTCGGCCTCGAGCCTGGCAATCTGAAGTTCGACGTTGATGCGCACCTCGTCGAACCGTACGACGTCCGGCGACGCGTGTTCGGCACTGCGCGAACCCGTGGCGGGCGCATTGTTTCCCGCCGCCAATAGGGCCGTCGCCTCCCGGGAAGCAACCTCGATCGCGGCCGAGACACGGGCCAAGTCCAGCTCCTTTTCGCTGAACGCAACGCGGGTCTGCGCGAGCGCTGCCTTTGCCTGCTCGAGCGCGGAATCGGTGACGACGCCCGCGGCGACGTTGCGCTCGGCGCGCTGCAACGCGGCTTCGTTGCGACCGATCGCGTCGGCAACCATTGCGCGCTGCTCTTCGAGAATCGCCTTCTGCTGGCGCAATGCGGTCAATTGCCCGTCGTGATCACTGGTGCTCCAGCGAATCCCGCTGCTATAGCCACCTTTCAAAGCGCGTAATTTTTCGAGGCTGAGGTCGATCGCGTCGATTGCGGCTTTTGCGCTCGCGCGCTCACTTTCGAAGCGCGCACGATCGTCTTCCTCTTTGGCCTGTTGCATCCGGATCGCGATCACGTCGCGACTATCCGGTGAAAGCTGTAGGGGCGCCACCCAAGCGTCCGTCCACGCGAAGTAAGAGGCTCGGCACGCGACGAATACACCGAGCGCGAGGGTTCCAAGCGCAAATAGGGCGAGCAGTCGCGTCACCGCGCCGTTTCTCGGCCTCGGACCGGGCACTACGCCGCTGAGCACGGCCGTGTTGGGCGTGTGCAAATCGGTCAGCCGTTCTTTCTTCAGCTCCAAAGCCGACGTGCCCTGCATGAAAGTTCTCCGTGGTCGCCCGTCGCGGCGAGGCTGGGGTCCGTGCGGGCCTAGCCCGCGCCATTCGCCCTTCCTCAGCCCTGAAGTGCGTTGCGCGAATGTCACATCAGCGCAATGTGCAATCCGGGACAGGTCTGACGTGGTGTGTGAGTAGTCGGGTTATT
>JBAULD010000578.1:0-2693 GCA_049578005.1 Polyangiaceae bacterium | reverse complement strand
GCGCTTCGTCGAGGCGACCGCCCAGCAGCGCCACGCGGGCCGCGAGAGCTCTTGCCGGTTCGTAGGCAGCCGAGAGCTGTAGGGCAAGGAGGGCGGCCTTGCGGGCGAGCGCCTCGTCCCCGAGGGAGAGCGCAATCGTTCCGAGCCACACGGCTGCCCCCGGCGATTCGGCGGCGACCAGTCCGGTTTGGACCTCGGCCTGCGCGTCGGCGATCGCCCTCCGGTCGAGCGCCGAGAGCGCTGCGGTCGCGTGCGGGACGAACTTCAGGGCCGCGGGGAGCTCTCCTTCGCGCTTGGCCACCTGGTCGACCTCGATGGGCCTGCCTGCGTCCTCTCGTTTGAAATCCCGCCCCCATGCCAGTGCAACGAGTGCGATGGGCTCCGCACGGTCCGGCATCGCGACACGAAGCGCACGGGCGAGACGCATCGCCTCTTGGGTATCCCCGTCGACTGCGGTCGTGCGCGCGAGAGCGGTTTTGGCCAGAACGAGCTCGGGGTCGAGCTTCGCCGCCGTGGCGTAGCGATCGCGCGCGCGGCCGTCGCCCGCGCGCTCGAGCGCCGCTCCGGCCACCATTTGGTACCAGGCGTCTTCTTTCGCCGGTTGTTCCCAGCGCGCGAGAGCCGCCGCTGCGCCGGCGGTGTCGCCTTGAAAGAGAAACGAGGCGACGTGCGCAAACGCGTACTTCCGCTCCGGGACACCGAGCTCCTTCGCGCGGGCCATGGCGTCTTCGAAGGCGACGTCTGCGCCGCTCTTTACGAGTCCGGTCAGCGCGCGCTCTTTCGCCCAGTCGAGCGCTGCGCGCGGGCTGCGCGATTCGAGCGCGAGCGCCTGCGCGAGTGACCTCTCCATCGACGATAAGGTGTCGGGCTTCGCGGCGCGAAGCTGCGCTTCCACCGTCGTGAGGAGTGCCTCTGCTTGCAGGTGCTCGGCCTCGCGCTTGTGCCTGTAGAACAAATAGGTGCCCACGCTCGCCGCGAGAAAGAGCACCATTCCGGCGATCAGCGTCGGGGCGCCTTTTCGCTTCGGAGCGCGCGCGGCACGGTCCCAACCCGCGACCGAGGCGGGGATCCCGACCGGTGGCTCGAACACCCCCGCGAGGGCGAGCGCGTCGAGCACATCTCGGGGGTGAGGCACGAGGACCTGCCCGTTCGACGAAGCGCCGCCGGATGCGGAGAGCGACGGACGGGCAGGGGCAGCGGCTTTGTTGTGCGGTGGGGAAGGCGGCTTGAGGGCCCGATTGAGCGCGGCGTCGACGTGCTTGGCGATTGCGGGAGCCGTCGGCACCGGGGCCGGGATCGCCGTGTCGATTTCGCCGGTATCGACGTGCTCGATCATGTGTGTGGCGGTTTCTTCCGCGTCGGCTTCGGACACGAAGCGCGGAAGCGAACCGCTCGGTCGCGAGTGCCCCGCCGCGCGTGCCACCTCTGCGGCTACGGCACTCGCCCCCGACGCCGCCTGCAGCGCTCGACACGAACGAGCCCGATCGAGCCATGCCTTGGCTCCCCCGTCTCCGTCCCCGAGCTGCACGGACCTCTCCAGCACTTTCTCGGCGCGCTCCGCGTCTCCGCGTCGCAAGAGCACTTCGCCGAGCCAGCGGTACACTCTCCCGTCGCGCGGCGCGGTCTTGCCCGCGGCGACAAGCACGGCTTGCGCGTCCATGAAGCGGCTGGCCTCGATGTACATCCTCGCCACCGAGACCACGACCGATACGTCGCCCGCGAGTCGCTCTTTGGCGAACTCGCCCACTTGCTGCACGAGCGCGACGCGCGGATTTTCGCGGAGCGCTTCGCAGAGAGCGACGGTCGTTGCCGAGCTCGGGTTCTGTTTCCAGCGCTGGACCAAGTCTTCGATCATGTCGCCTACGCGCAGCGGGTTGTCGTGCCCTGCTTTCAACGCGAACTATCCCCCCATGATTGTCCGATGTTCCCGCCCTCGACGCGAGACAAACAACGCATGTGCCCGCGTATGTGTGGGTGAGGGCGGGATGCTCTGCGACGGAGCAATCGATCATGTCCGCCTGTCCGCCTGTCCGCCTGTCCGCCTGTCCGCCCGGAGCGGAAGGGGGAATCTACGTACGAGCTACCCAAATTGGTGAGACGCGAGGGCGCGGAATGACATCTGATAGGGCGATGCTCGACCTCTATACGTGGCACACGCCGAACGGAAAGAAGGTTCCCATTTTGCTCGCCGAGCTTGGTTGGCCGTACGACCTTCATCTCGTCAATCTCGGCGCGAATGACCAAAAGAAACCCGCCTATCTCGCGATCAATCCGAATGGGAAGATTCCGGCCCTGGTCGACACCGAAGGCGCGAACGGCGAGCTCGTCGTCGTTTTCGAATCCGGGGCGATATTGCAGTACCTGGCGAACAAGGCCGGAAAGTTCTTGCCGAAGGAAGAGCCGGGTCGGTCCGAAGTGCTGTCTTGGGTCTACTGGCAGGTCGGGGGCCCCGGGCCGTTCTTCGGACAGATGATCGCTTTCGGGCAGCAACAGCCGCGAGACGTTGGAGCGTTCGAGAAATTCTTCGTCGAGTCCAAACGCCTCGCCGGCGTCCTCGACGTGCGGCTGCGCGATCGCCATTGGGTCGCGGGCGACTACTCGATCGCCGACATCGCCAGTTACCCGTGGTTCGCAGCCGTGGCGCAGCTCCACCCGCAGGTCCTCGAGGGTGCCGACGCCGTCCGGAAGTGGAT
>JBAULD010000577.1:0-2297 GCA_049578005.1 Polyangiaceae bacterium | reverse complement strand
CTCGGGCCCTACGGGGACCGGAACGGGGGTGACGCTCGAGCAGCGCGACGTCGAGCAGGTCCTTCTCTCGGGCCGCGGCGCGTTTGTTGGCGATCAGGGCGTCGCGGCCTATGACGAAGAGCGGTGTAGTGTCGAAATCTGCTTCGACTCGGCTGGCCCACGCCTGCCGAAACGTGACCCCGTCGATGCCGGTCAGCACGTCGATGCGCCAAGGCTTTCGCCCCAGCATGAATATCTTCCGCGGCTTGGCCAGCTCGGATGCCGGCGGCGCGACCGCGTCAAAGCCGATGTCGACCAGCGCCTCACGGAGCCTTCGAGCGTTGGCCAGCGTCGGCTCGACGAACACGTCGAGATCCTCGGTCAGCCTGGGCTCTCCGTGCCCCGCCACGGCGTGGCCGCCGACGAGCACGAACCGCACGCGACGGGAGATCAGCGCACACAAGAACTCGGTCCAGTCGCGATTGAGGTCGATCTTCACCGAACCGCTGCCTCCGTGCCTGCTCGACGGCCGAGATGCGCTCCTCGAAGGACAGCGCCGCGATGTCCTCGCGATCCATCGCCGCCGCCTCCTCGAAGCTCGCCGCAATACGCACGACCCGCTCGATGATCACATCCACGAGTATCGCGCCGCAGTCGCTCCGCCGCCACCCCCCCCGCAGGGATGGACGATTCGTCACCGAGCAGAGGAGGGGACCGGGGTGGAGCGCGTCCGGAGTACGCGACTCTTAGAAGTCCCGCATGCTTTTGGGGTAGGCTCCAGCACGCTCCACGGACCGCCTACTCCGAAGCTCGGCCGCAATCCCGACTTGCCCGCAGGCGAGGCGGGAGTCTCCGTCGGCGAAAAGACGCAACCCGGCTTGCGTGCCCGCCTTCGCGGCTTCTTGCATCGACACGGCCGCAAGCTTTGGTGGCTGCACTCGGCCTATGCCCTGGCGCTAGGAGCGAGCGTCGTCGTTTTTGCGCAGAAGGGATTCGGGCACGCGCGCTGGCTCGCCGTCACCTTGGGGCTCGCGTGGTTGCTCGTGGTGCTCATCTTTCGCCTCTTCGCGTCCGGCGGCGAGATGCGCGCGTTCGACGCCGCCGACACGAAGACGCGCGTTCACTTCTACGTGATGACGTATGCGCTCAAGAACCTCTACCAGGGAATGCTCTTTTTTCTGCTCCCCTTCTACTGGAAGTCGACGACGCTCGACGCCGCGAACGGGTGGTTCGTCGTGCTCCTTGGCGTGTGCGCGCTCTTGTCGACGCTCGATATCGTCTTCGATCGCGTCCTCATGCGCTGGCGCGCGCTCGCCTCGCTGTTTCACGGCATCACCCTCTTCGGCTGCCTGAACCTCGTCATCCCCGCCCTCTTTCCCGATACGCGCACCCTTTGGTCCCTCTTGGCCGCCGCGGCCATCACGGTCGTCGGATTCTGGACGCTTCACGTCACGCTGCGCGTGCTCCGGAAAAAGATGTACATCGCAGTCTTTGCGCTCAGCCTGGCGAGCGGCGTCGCGGCCGTCTATGCGGCGCGCGCCGCCATCCCGCCCGTCCCGATGTACGTCTCCTCCGCCGCAGTCGGCCCGAAGCAGCTCTCCGACGGACGCTTGGCCATGGAGGTCAAGACGCTCCACCCTTCCGTCATCCAGGAGCTCATCGCGGTCACCGACGTCGTCGTCCCCGGCGGCAAAGGCGACCGGCTCCGGCACGTCTGGCTGCGCGAGCGGCGCGAGGTTCATCGGTCCAGCGAAGAGACGTCGCGCATCGAGGGACCGAAGGGCGTCGTACGCCTCCGTTCATCCCTGACGGAGAAAGATCTGCCGCCGGACCTCGTCGGAGCCTGGTCGGTGGACGTCGAGACGGAAGACGGTCAACTCGTGGGACGGACCGAGTTTCGGGTCGTCCCGTAAACCAAGCGCGGACCCGCCTCCGAGGCGCATCGCTTTGTACCCGTGCGCGGCGCGTGATAGCCATGGGCCCCCGTGCGATTCGTGTTCGCTCTCCCGCTCGCTACCGCTGCGCTCCTGAGCGCTCCGGCCGACGCACGGGCCGACGTGAGCTCCTGGTTCGCGGTCGGCGGCGGCGGCGCGTCGGAGCGCAGTCTGCCTTCCGCCTCGCGCAACGTGGCCATTGCGATGACCGGGACGCTCGGGGTCGGCACTTCGCCGATGGCGCCGCTCGTCGTGGGAGGCCTCGTTCGCGGGACCGGGCTATTCGGGCTCGGTGCCGACGTCGGCGTGGCCGTGCGACTGGCCACCGGCGGGTTCGCCAGGGGCGACTGGGGGGTCGCGCTCGACGGCGGCGCGCTCTGGCGC
>JBAULD010000576.1:0-2817 GCA_049578005.1 Polyangiaceae bacterium | reverse complement strand
ACGCGAGCACGTGGGCCACGTGAGGAGGGTTGAAGCTTCCTCCGAAGACCGCGACCTTCATGGGGCACCTACTGCCGGACGCTCAGCTTGGGGGACCGGTGAACGCTCAGCGTCTCGGCGAGCACTGCGCGCCCGTCGGCATCGTATACGGTCGCGACGACTTCCTCGCCGGAGTCGTCGAGTACGGCGGCGCCGCCGCGTGGCGAGTCCACTGGGCCGGGCGTAAGAAACCAACGGGGGCCGATCTTCCGGACGAGCGGACCGGTGCTTCGGCCGTACACGAGGAACGTGGCCGAAAAAATGTCTTCTTCGTCGAGCAGGGCCTTGTCGTGGATGAGCACGGCCACGCGGTCGCCGAACATCTCGACCGTCCGCAGCTCGTCGCGAGGCAAGCCCTCGAGAGACTTGAGCCGCAACCTCGCCCGCTCGGCGCGAAGAAACGCGTCGATCTGATCGGGCGAACCGCTCGCGGCCGCCACGAGCGCCCGCTCCCAGATTCCTTCGTCGCTCGGGTCGGCGCCCACGAGCGATTCCGCCCAGAGCGCCACCGTCTCTTCGAGGGCGGCGTCCGCTCCCAGATAGATGGCGCGCGTCACCCTCGCTCCGTTCAGGAGAAACTCCGCGCACCGGGCCAACGCCGCCAGGTCGCCGTTTGCTGGACCGAGGAGGCCCAATCGCATCGCCGCTACTGAACCGCGCTGCCGCGGCGAAGTCAAAGGCTCGGCTCGACCGGAGACGTGTCCGTGCTTACCTTCAAGTACCGTCGTGCACGTCACTCCCCCGGCCAAAGCGGCTCCCCCCGGCGGCGCCGCCCATCCGACTTTCATGAATCCGGAGGCCGCCGGCCGCGCCATCCAATCGCGAGTCGACCCGCGGTCGCCGCTCACTGTGGCCGACGCGGCGGCGAAGGCCGGCCTCGCGCTCCGCGACGCGGAGAGCGGCCTGAAGTGGCTTTCGAGTGAATACCGCGGGCAGCTTCGCGTGACCAGCGAGGGAGAGCTCGTCCACGTCTTCCCGACGGGGTTCACCAAGCCGTGGGAAACGCGGGACGCAGTTCAGCGCGTGACGCGGCTCATGGCGCGGGGCCTGGCTGGTGCCGTGCGCTTCCTCGTCCGGGCTTGGGTCACAGTCGTGCTCGTTGCCTACGCGGCGATCTTCGTGGGGCTGCTGCTCGGCATGACTTTCGCCAGGCAGGGGAACGACTCGCGCCGAAACGACGAGATGCCGGGCGGCGCTCTCGCGTACGCGTTTCTTCGCGTCGTGGGCGACGCGCTCTTCTGGACGTTCCATCCGTGGTCGCCGTTCTCGGTGTACTACGCGCCCTCGCCCTGGGAGGCGCGGGGCGGATACGGGCGAGCGATCCGCCGCGATTCCCGCGAGCCCAAGGTCCCCTTTTACGAGCGCGTGAACAGATTCTTCTTCGGCCCGACCGAACCGCCCGAAGACCCTCGGGAAAGCGAGCGCCTGGTGGTCGCCGCGATCCGCGCCGGCAAGGGCCGAATCGGACTCGCCGACGTGATGCGCGTCACCGGCCTGCCGCGCGACCGCGCGGACCCGATGATGGCCAGGCTGATGCTCGATTACGACGGCGACGTCAACGTGAGCGAAGACGGCGGGATCGTGTACCGGTTCGCGGCGATTCGCAAGACGGCGTCCGACAAGGCCGAGCCGGAGCCGCCTCCCGCTTGGGATCGCGTCAAGCCCATCGCGCCGCTCACCGGCAATTCCGCGGGCACGAATTTCGTCATCGCCGCGCTCAACGCGTTCAACCTGTCGATGGGCCTCTGGGCAGTCGACAACGACATGACGATCGAGCGGGTGACGCACCTCTTCGATCGGGTGCCCCACGCGATCGTCGACACAGGCGTGCCCGTAGCCCTCGGCGTCGTGCCCCTCGTGTTCTCCGCACTGCTCTTCGTGGTTCCGGTCGTGCGGGCGGTTGCCCGGCCTTTGCGCAGGCGCGCGGCCCTGGAGGAGCGCGGACGGCTGGCGGTCCTGCGAGAAGTGATCGAGAGGGTACGCGGAAAGAAGCCCATCACCGACGCGGCCGTGGCTGATTCGTGGCGACGCGCCACGGGCCGGGCCGTGGACCCGAAGCGCCTCGATCGCGAGCTCGTGGCCCTCGGCGGGGACGTAGCCATCGAACCGAGCGGGGACACGCGTTGGCGATTCGCCGACCTCGAAACGGAGGCGTCGGCCGTCGAGGCCGAGCGCGCCGCGGCTGCGGACGAGGAGGCCCGGCTGGGGGAGATCGTGTACGCCACCGATGAGCGGTGATGAACCCGGTTTTGCGGGGAAGCGGGGAAGCGGGAAGCCGCGAAGTTTTAGCTTTGGTGTTTTGGAGCGGGAATCGAAAGGTCCGCCGATTGTTCGTATGGTTACCATGACCGCCCGAAAGCTAAGCCCCGCTTTGCTCGTGCTCGCGTTTGCCTCGGCCGGCTGCCACTCGGCCGCCGCCGCCGGCGCCCCCGTCGCCGCCGCCACGCCCCCTGCCGAGTCCATGCAGACTCCGGCCCCCTTTGCCACGGCTCCCGTCCTGCCCGGTACGCCCGACATCGCCACGCTCGTGGCGAGAGTGAAACCTTCGGTCGTAAACATCACGACGGTTCAGGAAGTGAAGACCCCTCGCGGAGACTTCGGCTTCCCCGGAGGATTCGAAGAGCTGTTCCCGTTCTTTCACGGCCCGAACGGCCACGGCCGGACGCCGGGCAACGAGGGGGGCGACGAGGTGCTCAAGCGGCAAGCGCTGGGCTCGGGGTTCCTCGTGGACTCCGAGGGTCACGTGGTCACGAACGCGCACGTGATCGACGGCGCCGA
>JBAULD010000575.1:0-5512 GCA_049578005.1 Polyangiaceae bacterium | reverse complement strand
CCACTCCCCGAACACCGAGCTCCACTCCCCGAACACCGAGCTCCACTCCCCGAACACCGAGCTCCACTCCCCGAACACCGAGCTCCACTCCTCGAACACCGAGCTTCACTCCCCGAACACCGAGCTCCACTCCTCGAACGCCGAGCTCCACTCCTCGAACACCGAGCTTCGCCTTCGGACAAACGGCCTTCGCGGCTCAGACGCCTTCGTACGCTCGCGCGCTAACGGCGACGACGCCCCTGGCAGCGAGCCTCCTTCGAAGCGCCGCGAGCCTCACGTCCCGACGACGAACCTTCGCCATCGCGAGATCGAGCACCGGTCTCCAACGACCAAGCATCTCTCCCCGCCGACCGATCTCCGGGACCCGAATAGGCCGGGGAACGAAGCGAGAGTCGTCGGAGCGCCTGCGGCTTCCGCGGCCCGCTACTGCGCCATCGCGGTCACGTTGCCGAGCAAGAACACGTAGTCTTGATAGTCGCCGTTCGCCGCTTCCTCGACCGCGACCAAGTACGTATTCGGGACGGCGCCAGCCGCGGTCTTGAGCGGATAGCTCTTGTACCGGTGGATGCTCGGGGCCGGAACGTTCGAGCTGTCGATGCTGTAGTCGTAGTCGCCGTTCTCCGCGTTGCCGCCCTCGTTCCACGTATTCGTGGACTGGTCGGAATAGACCCACAGTCCGAACTCGGTGGTCCCGGGATCGAACGTCGTGGCGCTGCCGGCGACGAGCGGAGGAAGCACCATCCGGGCGTGGTTCGACGTCTGCGCGTCGGTGACCATCGACATCGTTCCGACTTTGTTTTGCGTCTTGGGAGTGCCCTTCGGGAACCACCCGTACGGCAAGATACCGACCGGAGAGAACCGAGCGACGACGCTCATCGTCACCATGCCCGTCCCCGCCTTGACGAAGTACGGCGCCGCCACTTCGTCGGTATTCGCCTCGATCCCCGGGAGCGTCGTCGGATTCATCGACGTGTTGGGGTTCCAGTTGTTCTGCGCTTGCCCCACGTTGAGGACATAGCCCAGGGTCGTCAGGATCTGGCCGAGCGTCGGCTCGTAGTTGCTCTGAATGAGCGCCAGTCCGAACACACTCGCGGTCGACGTTCCCGTGCTCAACGTCGCCGTCAGCGTCGCCTGCGCGAGCGCCGAGCCGAGATTCTTGTCGGTGGGCTCCGGCGGAAGGGATGCGCTGGTCGTCAAAAGCTCTACGGTCACCGGCAGATCGGCTCCAGGCGCAATCATGGCCGGGAGGGTCGGCGCCGGCGAGAGCTGAAACACGGCGGCGTTGGTCCCGCTGAGGGCGATCGCCGTGACCGACACGGCCGACGTGCCCCCATTGTGCAAGTTGATGACGGACGTCGCGGGGGGAGTCGCCGTATTGTGAACGCCGGTCACGATGACGCGGTCGGTCGCGAAGCCGACCGTGGTGCTCGTTTCCCCGCCCCCTCCGCTGCCACTGGCTCCGCTGCTTCCCGCGGCTCCGCTGCTGCTGCTTCCTCCAGGGGTCCCGCCGCCGGTCGATCCGGCGTCGGCCCCGGGCGAGCCGGAGCTGCCGCTCGTTCCCCCGCTGCTCCCGGCGCCGGCGCTTCCCGACGATGACCCGCCGCTGCTCGGCACCGGCGAACCGCTGCTGCCGTTCGAAACGCCCGATGAACCGACGCTCCCCGAGCTGCTGCTGGAGCCGCTTGTTCCCGCACCCACGGTCCCGCTCGAGTTGGGGGTCGCGCCGTTTCCTCCCGCCGCCGAAGACGAGGAGCCCGGGTTCTCGCTTCCGCCGCCGCTGCTCGTCGCCGGATGGGTGTCGCCGGATGGCGAACCGGTCGATTGGCCCCCGCTGCAGTTCCAGATGCTCGCGCCGGCGAGTCCCGCCAGGATGGTCCCCAACGCCGTTCGTGCCCATCCGATGTGCGTCTTCATGTGATTCTCCGTGAATTGCCTAAGCCGATTCGGCCGATGACTTCGCATCGACCGGGTGCGAAACGCTCCCGGGCCCCTCGCACGCCGTATGTAACTCCATCGCGAGACCGGGGCAGCTTCGCCGCCGCTCGAAGCACCCCCTCGGAGCGAGGGCTCGACGGCGCCCAAGCAGCAGCGATTCTCCGCATGTCTACGATGAATGTGACTCGATGAAGCACCGTTCGTCAGGCGTTCTCCGAATCCGTGGGACTTCACCCGACAATTCGCCGTTGTCGACGCAATTTTACGCGGTCACGACCCGACGGACCGGCCAGCCACAGCGGGAGCCGCCGGTGGGTCCGACTTCGCGAGCGACCCACGACTATAGGGCGCCAGGGTTGGGTCTTGTTCCATCTCGCGCGACACGATCCGCGTCGCCCGTTCGAGGCGCCGCTTCACGGTCGCCAGCGACACGCCGAGCGCTTCGCTGATCTCTTCGAGCTTCAGCTGCTCGACGTGGCGAAGGACGAACGCGACGCGCTCTTGCACGCGCAGGCGATCGAGAATGGCATAGAGGCGCTCGATGGCTTGCCGCGACTCCGCATCGAGCTCTGCGACGGCGGGCTCCGGATAGGTCTCGCTGCCCGAGACGAAAAAGAAGCGCCGAGTCCGGCGGCTCCTCAGCTCCCACTTGAGCACGCGAACCGCCACGGAAAACACGAAGCTCTTGAGCGCACGCGGATTGCGCAGATTGTGCACTTTGGAAAACACCTGAAGAAACACTTCTTGCGTGAGATCTTCGGCCTCGCCAGTCACGCCGAGCGCACGATGAATGAAGCGAAAGACCATCCGACCATGCTTCTTGTAAACGGCCGTCGCCGCCCACCTCTCTCCCGCGATTAGACCTTCCGCGAGCGCATCATCCTCCAGTTGGGATTTTCCCCGCGGCGGGGCGATGTCCATCTGCGGTCGACCGAATGCAGACATGAGCAGCTGCGAGGAGCAGTGATGCCGTCCTGGGCTTTCGGCTCAATCGCCGCGTACGCGCTGCCATTCGCGGCAGGTGTCGGGTCGAGCAGAGAATCAGTTCGTACAGCACACGGTGACGGGTCCCGTTCCAATGACCGAGCCGGTCGGAGTCGGTTGCGTCACGACCGTGCAGGTGCCCGGGGTCACGGTGAAATTACCTTGCGCGTACCCGGGATTGTTGCCGGCGCCGTTGTACGTGCCGCACGTGGTGCCCAGCGTATACGTGCCCGGGGCGGCGCCGGTGCAACTGCCTGCCAGGTCCCCCCAGACACTGATGGTGCCCGCGCACGACCCGCCGGTGGTCTTGGAGCTGCAGGTGCACGGCCCGCAACCGCGCATGTCTGTTTCACCACCATAAATGACCGACTTCGTCGGATAACCCCCCGGACAAGACACGTCGCCGCTCTGATGCACACAGATCGCGGCGCCAAACGCGCTCGGGCCCTCGAGGACGCACTGCTGGCCGGCAGCGACGCAGCCGCCCGGAACGTCCGCGATCGCGGAGCAAACCCGGGCCGCGGACGTCCAGCCCTCCGCCGATCCCGGCGTCTTCGTCACTTGGGGAGTGCACGTGCCCACCGATGGGGTGGGGACTCCGGCATCGACATTGAATGAACCCAAGCTCCCACAGTTGGAGGTGGCCGGAATTGGAGTGCACGCGCCCGTTCCCGTCGCCGTCACCGTGACGGAGCGGCACGCGGGGTTGACCGAGCACGCCATGTCCGAGTGCAGCGCGACGGTCGCCGTGCACGTTTGCCCCGTGGCCACGCAGGTGCACGCGCACGAGTCGTTGCTGCCCGTCGGGCCCGCGTATCCGTTCATCGCCTGATAGCCCGCCGGACAGGGGGGCGCGGTCGTGCCGGCCGCCCCCGTCCAGAACAAATCAGGCCCCGACCATCCGGCTGGCGGGCTTCCCTCGCACGCATATCCGGCCATCTGACACGAGGGCTGCGCGCAGTCGACGAGGCCGTCGCAGTTGTCGTCTATCCCGTTGGTGCAGTTCTCGGTAGAGCTGGTTGGCACGCACGGCACGTCGGCCGCCGCCTTCTCGGCGATCACGTCGCGCGTCGGCGCGTCGTCGACCCCCGTTTCACCCGGTGCGTCTTCGCTTGCTTCCTCGGCATCGTCGCCGACCGCGACGTTCTCGCTCGCGACGTCGGTCATCGTCGCGTCGAGACCGCCGTCGTCCTCGCCTGCCTCGGCGCCCGGTCCCCCCGGCCCGTCGCCGACGCCGGGCCCGTCGTCCGACAGGCACGTCGCGCGCTGGGCGCAGTCGGAGGACGAGGACATGACGCCGCAGTTCTGGACCGCGAGCGCAAGCGCGAAGCAAGCCGACGTCGCGGCCGCGTAGCCGCGCGAACGTCGATTGGAGAAGACCGTAGTCAAAAGTCACCACCCGCGCAGAATCCGACCCCGTTCGCCGCGATGCTCGGCACGACCCAGGCGGCGCTTGCCTTCGTCGTTGCGGTCGGCTTGGGCCAGAGAAACCACGCCGCGAGAGCACCCGCGGCGAGCGCCCCGCCCGCCGCGTAGAGCACGACGTCGAGCGTCGCGTCCCGGTTCTGCGCATCGCGACTGTCGTTCAGGACTTTGCACCGGGGGTCGGCCGGGTTGCCGTTCGCACCGCATCCCCCGCGGCCCAGCGATTTCTCCGTGCTATCCGCGTCGCTCGCTTCATTCTGCGACTGAATACCGAAGTAGGCCCCCAAGCCGACGCCGAGCGCGGCGCCAGCCAGGAGCGAGATCGATGTCACGCGGCGGCCGTCTCCGGTCGACGGCGGCGGGGGCGGAGGCAACTCCGGCGCGGCCTCCGCAGCTGGCGGACTGGCGGGTGGCGGGGAGGTGGGCGATTCTTCCGGAGGTTTTTCGGGCGGCGGCGCCTCCAGGGGAGGGAACACCGCGTCGACGTCGCGGTTCTTCTCCCCCGCCCGGAGCACGACGTGGATGCTGACCGATTGGCTTGGATTGTCGCGTTCGAACCGAATGTCGTGCGGTCCGGGGTCCAGCGGAACGGGCTTGCCGACGATGACGCCGCTCAGGTGCTTTTCGTCGGCGGTGACGTGCACGGCGGTCACGTCGTTTCCCCGGTCGTCCTTCACGGCGAAGACGACCGTCGGCATCGATTCGTCGAGCTCGCGAAGCCAATCGGCACACTGGTCCTGAACGAGCTTGGGGCACGTGTTCTTCGCGCAACCGACGAACTGCTCGCGTGCTTCGGAGTACTTGCCGTCGTCGCGCAGCGACTGCCCTTGATCGGCAGCGGCTAGGCACGCTTCCTTGTCGTCAGCCGCAAGCGCCCACTGCGGGCCGCCGATGGTCGCGACGAGAGTCAAAACAGAAGAAAGCACGAAGGGATTGCGAACTCGCATGAGGGCAATAGACCCAAGCTATCCCGACCGCCGCTCTTCCGCGAGCATGTCTTTGCGGGCGACTAGTTCACGCAGTTCGGTTTGAAGTGCTTGTGGCCCTTATCGTCCATCGTATAGGGCGGAGTACACTCCGACGCCCCGGCCTGTGGAGGTGAGGGCGCCCTGGGCGCCTGGAGCGCGGTCCGAGGAGACGCCGGCGGACCGCTCGCGGCCCCCTGCGC
>JBAULD010000574.1:0-17916 GCA_049578005.1 Polyangiaceae bacterium | reverse complement strand
GAGATTGGCGCTCCCGTACACCGCAAAGATGACCGCGTTGCCGCCGCCGGTCGAAGTGATGGTCAGGGTGTGCCCTGCCACGAGCGTCAACCCACCGAACGCGAGGACATCGACGAGCGGGCCTCCGCTCGTGAGCTGTGGCGTACCTGCCGAAATGACGGGCAAGGTTTGCCCATCGCACCAGCCGGTGAACGCGTGGACGCCGCTGTCGTAAGTCGTGTCACAATCGATCGTAGTCGCGGTCGAGGGCGGCACGTACTTCGTAGCGTCGAAGTTGCTGGGCGCATAAGCAAACAATGGTCGGTTCACGGCCGGGATTCCTGGGCTCGCTAATAGACAGCCAAAGCCGTCAGCCGCGCCGTTACCGGTGCACGCGACGCTGCCGCACGCAACGTCGTTCTGTCCGAGAGTCTTGACGCACTTACCGCTCCGGCACTGGGCATCGGAGAAGCAACGGCAAGATTGGCCCGACGTTGAACAGACCCCGCCCGCCGCGTTGCAGCCTCCGATTGAACACGAGTACCCCGCCGCCGGCGCATCCTGGCAGGCCCCGGCATCGCAGGTGCCTCCGTTCGGAGCATCGGTGAAACCACCCTCTCCGTGACTGCCGCCAGTCGTCGCGTCACCACCAATTTCCGCGTCACGGTCCTCGATCGAGCCGTCCTCGATCCAGCCGTCCTCGATCGATCCGGCCTCGACCGCGCCGCCCTCGGCCCCCAGACCGTCGTCTCCGCCGGGGGTGACCTCGCCTCCCGTCGAAGAATCGACAGCGTCGTCACCGAGCGGCTGCACGCCGTCGTCCGGGTTGGAGCCGCCGCCGTCGCACGCGGATCCGCACGAGCCCTTCGTGTACGCATCGAGACCGGTGACGGTCGCGCACCCCGAAATGAGGGAGCCGAGGGTTGCTGCGCGGACGACTCGAGCGAGTAACCCCACGAAGCGACGATACTTCAACCCGGCGGACGGCCCAAGTCTCTTGGCATCCGATAGTCTTGCTCGCCGAGTGTAGGCCATCAGCCAATCGGTACTCTCGTATGGACGCATGTAAGGACGGCGGAATAACTCGCGCGGAGGAGCCGCGTACGCGATAATTCCTTGTTAGTGAGCCTGCATCCGCCGTCGCCGCTCGCCCCCGGGCTAATGCTCGATCGATACGAGCTGATTTGCCCCATTGCACAAGGAGGAATGGCGAGCGTATGGATTGCGCGACAAACGGGTAAGCACGGTTTCGAACGACTCGTCGCAATCAAAACTGTTCTCCAGAAATATGCGAGCGATTCCTCTTTTCAAACCATGTTTCTCGACGAGGCACGTATTGCCTCTCGAATCGAACACAACAACGTCGTTCGAGTCCTCGACGTCGGCGAACACCACGGCACGACTTACCTCGTAATGGAGTACGTCGACGGGGACGCTCTCGCGACGATCCATCGAACTCTCAAGAAAAATGGCACGAGCGCGCCTCGCGGCGTGCTCCTCCGCATCGTCGCGGACGTGTGCGGTGGACTTCACTCGGCGCACGAGCTTCGGGGCGACGCAGGCCAGCTTCTCGGCGTCGTTCACCGAGACGTGTCTCCACACAACATTCTCGTCAGTCTGCACGGCGACGCGAAGCTCATCGACTTCGGCATCGCCAAGGCCCGCGATCGGATCGGCGGCGATACGAATACAGGGACCGTCAAAGGCAAAGTCCGGTACATGGCGCCCGAGCAGGCGCTGGGTGGCCGGTCCGATCGGCGCGCCGACATCTGGGCGATGGGGGCTGTCCTCTATGACTTGCTCTCCGGCCGACCGCCGTACGTCGGCGAAAACGACGTGCAAACGATCTTGGCGCTGACGAGCGGCCTGCCGCCGCCGCCGCTTCCTGGGACCGTGCCGCGTCCCATCGCAAACGTGGTCTATCGAGCACTCGAGACATCGCCGGCCAATCGTTTCGCCACCGCGGCCGAGCTGCAGCAAGCCATCGAAGACGCGATGGTGGCGACGAAGCTTGGAACAGGGACGGCGGCCGTGGCGAGCTTTCTCTCCGATCACATGGCCGACCGCGCGCGAACGCGCAAAGAGACGATTTTGCTCGGACTCAAAGCCGCTGCCGAGCGCGAGAACTACGCGTCTCTCCTTCGCTCCAGCGTCCAGACGATGACCGCGAGCCCGAGCGGAGCTGCGACTGCAGGCTTGGGAAAGCCGACCGCGCCGGCGGCCCCGGCGCACCCCGCTGAATCGACGGAGACCGCTGGGTCGCTCGGATCGGCCGCGATGGGGCTGATGCCTCGACGAAGTCCGGGGAGACGAACTTCCGTGCGGGTGGTGGTCTCCGCGGCTTTGCTGGGCATCGCCGTTCTCGCGACGCTGGCACTCCGACCATCGGCGCCAAAGTCACGGGCGGGTGTCGCTACGGCCCGGACGGAGCTCCATCCAACGTACCCCCAGAGCCCCGTGGCGACCGGGGAAGCCGCCGCGCCCGACCCGCAGGCGCCACCGGAAGACACTCCGGCCGCGACAGAAGCATTGTCGGCGCAGCAGCAGGCAGGTCACCTCGTTCGTTCCACCCCTGCCGCGTCTTCTGGGCGAGCCGTCGCGGTCTCGCCCGCCACGACGGCGAAGAGCCGCCCACGCAAGCCGAGGATCGATGACGGGTTCTAAACTGCTTGTCGTAGGGACGCGATGTGGGACGCGAAGGGCGCTCTCGGCCTCGATTTTGGCGATGCTGCTCACGGCCACGGCGGCCCACGCGGAGCCAACAGCGGCGGACCGAGAAACGGCTCGCAACCTCATGCAAGAGGGGCGCGACTTGCGTGACCGAGGCGATCTTGCGGACGCGCTGACACGTTTTCACGCGGCGGACGACATCATGCACGTCCCTACGACGGGACTCGAGGTGGCGCGGGTCGAGGCGGCACTGGGGATGCTCGTCGAGGCGCGGGACACCATCGCTGCGATCCGCAAGAGTCCGACAAAGCCCACCGACCCCGAGCCCTTCAACGAAGCTCGGCGAAAAGCGGACGATCTGGATGTTTCGCTCGAGGGCCGCGTGCCGGGGCTGACGATTTTCGTCGACACGGTCGAACACGATCCACCGGCGGTGTCGATCGATGGGGTCGTCGTTCCGGCCGGAACGATTGGCCTCCCACGAAGCGTGGACCCGGGCCATCACGTAATCACGGCGAAGACCGCGTCCGCCGAGGTGAAGCAGGAGATCGACGTCGGCGAATGGGAGCGGCGTGAAGTGCGCCTGTCCCTTCCGGCTCCTGAGCCATCTGCCCGAGTCGGCCCCGAGCCAGCGCCATTTCCTGAAGCCGCGCCGCGAAGACCGCGTTCGCCGAGCGCATTCACGTACGGCACCATCGGGATCGCCGCCGCCGGCCTCGTCACAGGAGTGGTCGCCGGCCTCATGTCGTGGTCAGACACGTCGTCGCTCGAAGGCGAATGCCCGAGACGGGTCTGTCCACCCGGAAGGCCTTCCAGCGACCTCGACTCGGCGAATCTGCTGGCCACAATTTCCACAGTGTCGCTCGTAGTGGCGGGGGTAGGCGCCGGGGCGGCTGCTGTTTCCTTCGTCGCTGGTTCGTCTCGGCCCGCGACCCCTGTCCAGCGGACACCGGCGCTCGGGACGCGGGTTACGCCATGGATCGGTGCCGGCGTCGCGGGAGTCCGCGGTACGTTCTGACCAAACCAACCATCCGCGGTAGCTCTCGGATCTTCAAGCCCGTCATGGATCCCGTTCGGCGTGCGCCACGGTGGCGAGGGCTTCGCCGGTCGAGCTGCCGCCTGGGGTGGAACCGTCGCGCAGGGCGAGCTTTGCGACGGTCACTCGGTGCTCACGGAGTTGTCGTATCTTCCGGTCGGAGGCCTGCATGAAGTTGCTTCGCCCCAAAACCGCGACCGGCGCCTAGCCGCGCCCACCGGGGCCTCCCAAGGGCCGCCGCCAAACGCATGAGCATGATAGGTAACCCGTTACAATTCGTCCCGTTTTCTTGGCTTGGAGGAATGCGACCATGCGACGAGCAAGGGTGGGGTTCCAGTTGTTCTTGGGGCTTGCGTTCGTCGCTGCGTGCAGCGGCGTGAATCCGAACGATCTGCTCGCAGTGGAGAGCTCGGCCACCCCGATCGCGTGCGGGGCGTCTTCCTGCGCGGGGTCGAGCCCGTTCTGCTGTGAATCCGATGTCTCGCTCGACGGAGCCAAGTCCACCGGGCCAAGCGACACCTGCGTCGCGACGCCGTCGTCGTGCGTGTCCCCAACAGCAATACGGCAATGCGAAAGCGCGACGAATTGCGGCGGCGGTCAGGTGTGCTGTCGCTTGTCGAGCGGGGTCGTCACGAGCCAACTATGCGAGCTGACGTGCGCGATCGGCGAGAGTCAGTTGTGCGCGTCGGCGTCCGACTGCGTGGCTGGAGAGCAGTGCCAGCTCGGGGGCGAGACGGCGGCCGACGGCGGCGCGACCGATATCGGCGAATGCGTGCCCGGCGATTCGGGCGTGCAGGACGCGCGTCCCACCGGCGACCACGGCTAGAGGCCCGGCGAGCGATCGCCCTTGGGAAAAAACTTGGGCGCACGGCTCGCGGCGCCTCACTGCTTGGTCCCCGTGAAGTCGAACAAGCACGCGATCGAGAACGTCGCTCCGCCGATCGAGAGAGTGGTCGAGAAACTCCACGTGCCGGCGATCGATCCGTCGCTATGGATCGTCCCCGAGAACGTCGCGTCACCGGCGTCCGAATCGCACTTCGCCGAAAACGCGCACCCGGCGAGCATCCCTGAACAGCCGGCGTCGGGTGACCCGAACCCTGTGACGCCGGCGTCGGTCACGACGGAAGTCTGGTCGGCCGGAGTGTATTGCTGGCAGAGCGGACCGCCGGAAGCATAGGTCGAGTGGAACAGGTACGTCCCGGACGCAGCCGGACAAGAGCCGCTGCCGACGGACGTGTCGGCGGCGGGACTCGACGAAGAATCTGCATCCAAGGCAGCGTCGGTCGACGAAGCGTCGTCCGATGCCGCGTCGCTCGACGTGGAGGCCCCGCCGGAGGACGAACTCCCGCCCGACGAAGGCCCCTCCCCCGAGCCGGAGTCGCTTGGCGTGCCTCCGGACGAGGAGCTACCGCTCGAAGGAGCGCCGCCGCTCGACGAAGACCCTCCACCAGACGACGAGCTGCTTCCGGAAGATCCACCGGTGGGGCCAGCCCCGGAGGAACTGCTGCTCGATCCCCCTCCCGATCCCGCGTCGCCCCCCGTGCTGATTACCGAGCTTCCGCAGCCCGCGACCGACAGAACAACGATGCCGACGATGACCAAAGAACGCATGACTAAGCCGCCTTCCGAGTGTTCACCGTTATATTGCACGGCACGAGCACCCTCAGGAGTCTCCGCGGCGTCGCTGTAGGCTCCAGCAGCAAGGAAGAGCGGCCCGCCGTAAGATTCGGACTAAGCCAAATCCGACAATAAGCCAACGGCGGACTTGGGCTTCTAAGGAACTGGGTCGGGGACGACGCCGTGCTTGACCGCGTTCTCGCAGCCGAGTTCCACTCCGGTCGGGCCGTCTTTCGTCTTGAGGATCTTGAACTCGACGCGGCGATTCTTTTCCCACGCCGCTTCGTTGTGTCCGGGATCCTCGGGACAGAACTCTCCATACCCCTTGCTCCGCAGCCGTCCTGGGGCGATGCCTCGCGCGATGAGAGCCCGCATGACGGAGTTCACGCGGTCTTGGGTGAGCTTGAGGTTGTGCTCGTCGCTGGCGCGCTCGTCGGCGTGCCCGGCGATCTCGAGCAGCGTGAACTCCGGGTGGTGGGCGAACGTCGTCGCGACCGCATCGAGGATCGGGTTGGACTGCGGCAGGATCTCCGCGCTGTCCGTCATGAACTTGATCTTCTCGAGAATGATGATGTTGTTGTCCTGGATGATGACGCTGCCTTTGTCGGGGCAGCCGTCTTCATCTTCGAACCCGTTGTAGGTCTCGGGCTCGTTCGGACATTTGTCACGGACGTCGGGAATCCCGTCCTGATCGTTGTCCGGATCCGGGCAACCGTCTTGGTCTTCGAAGCCGTCCTTGTCCTCCGGATCGTTAGGACACTTGTCCATTTTGTCGGGGATGCCATCCTGGTCGTTGTCGGGGTCGGGGCAGCCGTCTTCGTCTTGGAAGCCGTCGCGGTCCTCCGGATCGTCGGGGCATTTGTCTTTGGAGTCGGGGATGCCGTCGCCGTCCCGATCGCCGTCGCCCCCTTCCGGGCACCCGTCCTCGTCGTGGTCTCCGTCTCGGTCTTCCGGGACGTTGATGCACCGGTCATCGACGTCGGGGATGCCGTCGTTGTCGTTGTCGGGGTCGGGGCAGCCGTCCTCGTCCTTGAAGCCGTCGAAGTCCTCCGGGTCGTCCGGACATTGATCGACGTCGTCCTTGATCCCATCCCCGTCGCGATCGCCGATGGATGGCTCGAACACGAATCCCAAGAAGGCCCGCTGGTCCGCGGCCTCGAAGCCGTGCCCGTAGCGCGTGCCGCCGCCGAGCATCAGATAAGAATTGCGCTCGACGAAGAGCTTGATGCCGCCGACAACCTCGTTGCTCGTGGGAATCGCGCCCGTCGCGGCGCTCTCGAGCAAGTACGTGCCATAGGTTTCGCCGACGAGATCGAGTGACTCGAGCACACGAAAGCTGACCCCACCGCCATACGTCAGTAGGCTCCCGTCGGCATAGTTGCCGTGGCTGAGCGGAGAGAGGGCCGAGCTGCTCGCCGAGTGGCCGCGGTAGCCGCCGTTGATTGCCACGCGAATCCTCCCGGAAGGGCCGAATCGCTTCTCGGCGGCCAGCGACGGCCAGTACCAAAAGCCCGGCTCGGCCCCCGCGTTGGACGCGGCGCTGGGGATGCCCCACCCGGCCTCCGCACCCAACGCCAACCCGAAGCCATGCTCCACTTTCAAGATGCGCCACTTGGCGTGGGCGGCGACGTCCCCTATGCCCTGGAAATCAAGCTTTCCCGGCCCCCACTGGTTCGCGAAGAGCGGCTGGCCGTTGCCGTCCATGGTCTGCGGACCGGACATCAGGTCGACGGGCAGGGACAAGCCCACGATCACCTGATTGGCTATCCCGTAGTTGAACTGGAAGGTCCCCTGGAACGAATGCTCGATGAGCGGGCTGCTGACGGCCGTGCGCAAGAGCGTGTGGCCGTAGTCGAGAATCAATCCGAAGCTCACCTCCCGCGCACCCAGAATGTCGGTGCCGTTGACGGAAATGAGCCCCTTCGAGTCCATCGCGGGACGGAACAAGTGGGTATCGAACCCATCGCCGTTCGCGGTCGGAATCGCGTTCGGAGTCGATTGCGCACGAGCCGTCCCTCCGACGAGCGACACCGCGAACGCCGTGCAAACGGGGCAAAAGGCGGACGCCAGCCGCCGAAGACGTCGAACGATTTGGCCAGAACCGGATCGCACGCCGAGTATCGTCAGGGACAACGGGATTTCTCCTACGTGAGCGAGGCTAACACACACGACTCCAGACACGGCGGTCCCAAAACGATGGAACTGGTACCGTGCCGTATCGAAGCACACAATGCGCTTTCGAGTGCGAACCCCTTTCGGTTGCCCCACCGGCCCCGGGAAGCCGCTGCCTTCCAAAGGCGCCACCCGCATCCTCGTGACCGCGGCCCTTGTGCTGAGCTCTGGCTTCGCGTCGCCGGCCGCACGCGCAGACGACGCGCCCTTGGACGGCGCTTGGAACATGACCGCAGTCACCGAATCGTTCGTGGTCCAACGGTGGGGGCCGCCGTGTGGCCCTCCCCCGGTCTCGGGCACGATGCTAGAGGCAGGGCCTGTCACCATTCGTCGCAGCGGAGGCGAGCTCGCTCTTGTCGCGGCGCGTCGCACGCTGCGCACCGACCAGTGCCTCGACTCCATGCCGACCATCGCGCAGGAGACACATTCCCGCGATGCGCGCTCTTGGCGATCGCGGTGCGGGACGCCCCCCAGCGACCCGCGACACGCCACCGTGAATACGGCTTTTTTCGTGGCCCCTGGCGACGATTCGATTTCCGTCGCGGAGACCGGGCGCTACGAATTCACGATCAGCGGCGAGCGCTGCGTCGCGGACGTGAAACGCGGGGCGACTCTGACCAGGATCGGTGCCCCGGCGTATTCCGCCTGGCCCATCGCATCGTGGCCGGTCGTCCGGGTTCCAACTGCGGCAGCCTCGCCGCCGGGCCCGACGTTGCTGCCTGTTCCCGAAAGGGCGGCGGTGACTCCGGTGCTCCGCTTGGGCTGCACCCCCCCGGGGGAGCCCGCTCGCCTCGAGGTCCGCCCATCGCGCAAACTGTTGCGGCTGGGCGAGACCTTCGCTTTCGGGGGGGCGGTCGTGGATGCGAACGGCTGTGCGACGGCCGCGCCGATCGTTTGGAGTATCGGCCCCATCGCGTTCAGCGACGGCCGAACGCACGACGGCCGGCCCTCGGTCGATTCCTTGGGACGGCTCACGGTGCCCGAAGACGACTTTGCCGATGCTACGTTCGACGTGATTGCGGTGGCCGCCGGGCACGCGGCCCACGCGTCCGTGCAAGCGACTTCCCCAGCCAACTTCGAGTCGTTGCTCGCGCAGTCCGGGCTCGACCCCAACGGCGAGCGCGACGAGCCGTCGATCGCGATTCTTGCGACGAGCTCAATCGGCGCATCGCGCACGCACACGGAGGACGGCGCGTCGCAAAGGCGCACGACGTTCATCGTCGTAGTCGGGGGCGTTTCGCTCCTCCTCGGCATCGTGGCCGTGGTCGGTGCGAGACGTGCTCGCGCGGCCGGAAATTCGGCCCGCCTCGCCGAGGCGCGCCACATCGAAAAGATGCGCGAATACGAGCAGAAGAAGCGCGCCCGGGAGCATCAACACGCCGAGCAGCTGCGTGCGCACATCCAGAGCGTCGCCATCGCCCAGCAGCAGGCGGCCGCCGCGGCGGCTCGCGGCATCACGACCGGCCCCTCTTTCTGCCCGTCGTGTCGGCGCGAGTTCCCCGGCGGAGTCGCGTTCTGTCCATTCGACTCGAACCGCCTGGTGGCCATCGCCGGGCATGAAGACTTGCTCGCAGGCCCGGTCGGGGGCGTCTGTCCGACGTGCAAGCGCGGCTTCAACCCGGGTGTGCGGGTTTGTCCGCACGATGGCGAAGAGCTCGTGCCTCCCGTGATCGCCGAAGCTCGGCCGGGAGGCTCCACGACCCCGCCTCGCGGAAAAATCTGTCCTACATGTGGAGGCCGCTTCGACGGCGCCTCCTCGTTCTGCTCGAAGGACGGGACCCAACTGGTCCTCCTGAACTAGCGCGCAACACTTGGAGCGGACGAGAGACCCGCATCGCGCTACCATCAAGCCTCGCCGCGTTCGAGAGGTGTATGGGTCACGTGATCGCGCGCGATCTCTGCTCCGGGCAGCGGCCGCGTCGGAACCCGAGGGAAATGGTTGTGGGATGAAGATTACGTGCCAGGCGTGTCAGGCCAAGTACACGATTGCCGACGAAAAAGTCGTCGGCAAGATAGTCAAAATTCGCTGCAAGAAATGCGGCGCAACAATCGTCGTGAACGGAAGTGACGCCACGGCGTCGGGCGGCACGCTGCCCCCGCAAACGGCCAACGCGTTCGACTATGCCGCGCAGGGGACCGTGGCGACCCCGTGGATGGTCAACGTGGCCGACGGTGACCAACGTACGATGAGCGAGCAGGAGGTCGCTGCGGCCTACCGCGCCGGTGTCGTCACCGACGATACCTTGTGCTGGAAAGAGGGGCAGCAGGATTGGCTGCCCATTCACGAGATTTCGCCGCTTCAGGCCGCCTGTACGGCGGCGCGGCAAGCGCGCGAGGAGGAGTACGTGGCGAACAGTAACGACGGGAATGCGGAACCGAGCCGAGGCGCCGCCTCGCTCATCGGCCGTCCGGCCAAGAAGGAGGGCAACGGCGTTGCCGTGGGAGCGTCGGCCGGAAGCGCCGTGGCGGCGCGCCGAGCTGGCGGTCGAGCAGCGGCCGCGGACTTGTTCGGCAGCGTGGCTCAGGCGGGCGGGGAGGACGAAGTGCTGACGAGCGCCCCGGCGGGAACCACGCCGCAAAAGGGAGGTGTGGCTCAGGCCCCGTCTATGACCGCAACGAACGAGGCCTCGGGGCTGATCGACATTCGGCAGCTCGGGGCGCAGATGCGTTCCACCGGCGACGAGAAGAAGAAGAGCCGGGTGGACGACATCATGAATCTCGGTGGAGGTGGAGCATTCAGTCCATCGCTTGCCGCGCCCGTGCTCGCGGCGCCCTCACTCGAACACTACTCGGAGCCGCCGCCAAGCCTGCTCGGCGGGCCGGGCGCAGCCCAGGTCAAGAGCAAGGCGCTGATCTTCCTCGCGCTCGGCGCAGGGACATTCTTCCTCGTAGCCGCCGTCGCGATCGCGGTCATGCTCGTCCGAGGGAAGAGCTTCGTGGCGTCTGAAGAAGTCGACAAGACGAAGACGAGTGCGAGCGGTACCGCGGCGGCGCAGAGCCCCGGGATGTCGGTCGCGATGAACTCGGCCGCGGCAGCGCCCCAGCCTTCCGTAGCGCCCGAGGCAGCAAGCGCCACTGCTGCGCAGCCGCCGCCTCCTCCGCCTCCCGCCGCGCCGGTAGCGCAAGAGGCGCCCCGTGGAGCACAAGAGGCGCCTCGTAAGGAGTTCAAGGAGTACAAGGCCCCGCCCGCAGCCCCGAAGGAAGCGCCCGCCGCCTCCGGCGCCGAGTTCAATTTGGGCGAAGCGAGATCGCGACTGGCGGCCATCGTGGGCGGGCTTCAATCGTGCAAGCGCGCCGACACGACTGGATCGGGGAAAGTGGAGATCGTCTTCGCTCCGAGCGGAGGAGTGCAATCCGCGGCCCTGATGGCGGGCTCGCCGTTCGAAGGAACGCCGACCGGCAAATGCGTCGAAGCCCGTTTCCGTCAAGCGCGCGTTCCCGCGTTCGGCGGCAGCCCAGTCCCCGTGACCAAGAGCTTCTCGATCAACTGACGCGCCGTGTCCCCGCTCTTCGTCAGCCTCGCCGTTTTCGCCGCATTCCTTCTCGGCTTGCGCGCGGGCATTGGTATCGGCTACCGAGCCGAGCGACGTCGAAGACTCCAGTAAGTTTGGCGGAGCCGCCGAGCCCTCTACAATCGAGCAGTGCACTTCCGGTGGTCGATTCCGCTCGCGACGGCCGCGGGGTTGCTCGCCACGTCGCCGCTGCGTGCCTCGGATGGCTCGAGCGCATGGTCCGCTTGGAGCGCATCCCCCGTTCCCATCGACCGGACGACGCTTTCGCGACTGGATGAGGAAGCGCTGGCACGGTGCGGCGAAACCGACGCAGGGCTGGCGCAGACGGCGCGCGTCGTTCTCGGCCGCAAGCTGCGCGGCTTGCCGATTCCTGAGTTCGACGACCTCGCTCGGGCCCAACGAGCCGCGGGTGAACCGCATCCGTGGGCGCGCGCCTGGGTCGCGAGCGGCGTGGGCGCCGGCACCGTCGAAACGATGGCAAAGCTTGATTCGTGGCTGGGTCCGGCGCCGGACGCGCCTGCGCGCCGGTGCGGAGTCGCGAGTGGAGTCGAAAAGACCGGCGCACGCGTCCTGGCGGTCGTATCGATCGACGCCTTGGCGGACCTCGCGCCACTTCCGACGCGCGTTCGTCCGGGCGAATGGGTGACTGTGGAAGCGCGCATGCGAGTCCCGGCCAAGGGAGGTGAGGTGCTGGTCCAGGGACCGGGGGGCCCTCCGCGGTCGCTTCCGACGTCGTTCGACGGGGCGCTCCTTCGGGCGCGCTTCGCGGCCGACCGGGCGGGGGAATTCCAAGTGCAGGTGATGGCGGACGTGGAAGGAGGCCCTCGCCCCGTGCTCGAGGCCACGGTTTTCGCCGGCGTGGAGCCGGAGTGGTCACCCGAAAGCTCGGCCGCCCCCGGCGAAGAATTGAGCGCCGGCGCTGCCTCGGACGAAGATCTCCTCGACCGGATGATCCGTGCGGCTCGCGAGAGCATGTCCCTTCCACCGCTCCGCCGCGACGCCCACCTCGACGCGCTTGCCCGAGGGCACGCCGCGCAAATGGCGCGCACGGGCCAACTGGCGCATGACGCCGGCGACGGCGATCCGTTCGACCGCTTGCGAGAAGCAGGCTTGGAAGCGCACCACGCCGGAGAAAACGTCGCGCACGCGGCCACGGTCGCGCTCGCGCACCGCGCGCTCTGGAAGAGCCCATCCCATCGCGCCAACCTCCTGCGTCGCCAGTTCGATCGGGTGGGCGTCGGTATCGTCCGCGACGGCCGCGGCGATGCGTGGGTCGTCGAGCTATTCGTCGGCGATCGCGGCTAGGCGAGCGCCTGGCGCCTGACGGCGTACCTCAGAAAAGCGTGCGACCCGTGCCGCCGGACGCTGAGAAGGTCCACCGTCGTGCCGGCCAGATCCACCCCGTCTGCGAGCGACTTTCGTCGATCGCTCTCCCAGCGGCCGAATAGCGAGGGCGACAGAGTCAAGAAGAGTTCGTCGAGAAGCTCCTCCGCCACGAGCGCCGCGACGAGCGACGGACCGCCCTCCGTAAGCAGCACGCGCAGGCCTTCGGAGTGCAGTCGAGCGACGAGCTCCGTCAGGCGAATCGGCGTCGAGCCGAGCACGAGCACCCGGGTGGTCGCGGGTAGATGCGCTCCCAGCCGCTCCGCCCCCGCGGCGGTGGTCACCACGATCGCGTCGCGGACGGCGGGCTGCGTCGCATCGACCAGTCCCGACCCGGTCACGAGAACGAACGCGGGCTTCGGTGGAAGCCCTCGTCGAGTCCTCGCCTCCGCGAACGCTGCGGCCCCCTGCGGATAAATCGCGTCGGGGTGCCAGAGTTGTCCCGGCGACTTCCGAAACGTGCCCGCTCCCACGATCACGGCGTCCGCGCACGCCCGCAGAAGACCCATGACGAATCGGTCGGCGAGGCTTCCTTGACTGATGATGTGACCGGACTCCCCGCCGTCGGGGAGCGCGACGACTCCGTCGACCGAGCTTACGAAATTCGCGAATAGTCGAGTCGCCTCGAACCCGAGCCGCCCCCCGTACGCCGCCGTCAGCGACGCCGGAAGATCGAAGTCGGGCAGCTCCGGTCGCTCGAAAAGGAGATCGAGCGGCGAGCCGAGAAGGCCGGCGTCGGAAGACACGAAAAAAATATAGGCCCGGCGGCTCTCTCGAGCCAACTCGACCTCCGAAGCTCAGTTGTTCTTGGCGCCCTGGTTGATCCAGCTCCGGACCGTGTCCCGCTGCGCCTGAGGGAGGACCGTCGCGCTCGCCCAAGGCATGAGAAGGCCACACGCCGGCTGAAGCTTCCCGGTCGTGCATTGCGCATCGAGCATGTCCTGGGTGCCGTCCATCTTGTACATGAGAAAGCTCTTCGTGGCATCACCTGGGGTCACGACGTTCATCGTCAGGTCCTCGAACGACTTGACGTTGAGGATGTCGCCAAGGACCTGAGTGATGACCGCCGACGTGTACGTGCCCGAGCCGGGCGCGGGACCCAAGTACTGCCGATTGCCGAGGCTCTGATTCGATGAGACGGACGTATCGCCGTGGCAGGTCGCGCCCCCCGCGGAGCAGTTCATCTGGAAGATCGGCGCCACGTCTGCGGCGAACGACACCGCGGCGTTGGACCCGCCGCCGGAGCTGCTGCTGCCCGAGCTATTGCCCGAAGAACTACCGCCCGACTTGCTGCCTGAGCTACTGCCCGAGGTGCCACCCGAACTGCTGCCGGTGCCGCCGGAGTTGCCCGTATCGGACGGAGAAGAAGAACAACCGGCGAGCCCCCCCAGAGCCAACATGAGCGAAGACAGAACCACGGCGACCCGACTGGTTTGAGAAATCACTGAAATTGCTCCTTTAGGCACCAAAACGACTGGCTGGCGCGCGTCAGGCGTTCTTGCGCAAAGTGCCGTCGCACGTCAACTGCGGTTATCGTGGTAGCACGCGCCGAGCGGGGGTGCCCCCAGCTGCTAGGCTGGATCCCTCGCACGATGGCCCACACCCTCGTCACGATTCCTTTCAGCCACTTCTGCGAGAAAGTTCGCTGGTCGCTCGAAGCGGCGGGGGTCACCTTCCGTGAGGAAGGTCACGTGCCGGGTCTGCATCGGCGCGCCGTCCGTCGTATGGGGGGGAAGACATCGGTGCCGGTCCTCGTCCTCGAAGACGGCTCGGCGCTCGCCGACTCCCCGCTGATCGTACGTTTCGCCGATTCGCGAGCCGCCGGCGATCGCAAGCTCCTGCCCGCCGGCGGATCCGCGCGCGACCAGGCGCTGGCGCTCGAACGCCGGCTCGACCTCGAGTTCGCGCCGCACGTGCGCCGCTTCGTCTACTTTCACTTGCTCCGGTCGCGCGCGCTCACCCTCCGGCTCTTCTCGAGGCGCACGCCGCGGTTCGAGCAGGCCGCGGCCGGCGCCCTCTTCCCGGTCCTCCGCGCGTTGATGCGCAACTTCATGCGAATCGACGAGGCGAACGCGCTCGATTCGCGCGATCGGATTCGGAGAGTCTTCGACGACGTCGGAGCCCGGATTGCGGGCCGCCCGTATTTGTTCGGCGATCGGTTCGGCGCAATCGACATCGCGTTTGCGGCGTTCGCCGCGCCGATCGTGGCTCCGACCGAGCACCCGGTGACGCCGCGTGACGACCAGTTCGCGAGGCTCATGCCCAGGGCATTCACCGACGAAGTCGACGCGCTGCGCGCGACGCCGGCCGCGCAATTCGCGCTGCGCGTGTACCGCGATCACCGGCGGGGTTGACGGTGCGGCTCGACGAGCTCCTCGGGCGCTTCGCGACGCTCGTCATCCGTCGATTCGGTTCGCCGGGGGCCTTTCTCGGGACCCGCGACGAGGCCGACCCTTCGGTGCTCCTCCTCGTCGGCAGCGAAATTCCCGAGGGCGCCAGGGAAGGCGACGAGCTTCGGGTCTTCGTCTACCTCGACTCGGAGGCGCGCCCCATCGCGACGACGCGCGTACCCAAGCTCGAGCGGGGAGAGGTCGCGTTTCTGGAGGTGACCGCCTGCACGGAGTTCGGCGCTTTCGTCGATTGGGGTCTGGCCAAAGAGCTTCTCGTTCCGTTCGCCGAGCAGACGGCAGAAATGAACGTCGGCGGCCGATACGCGATCGGTCTCTACGTCGACAAGAGCGGCCGACTCGCGGGGACCATGCGCGTGGCGCAGATGCTCGACCAAGACAAGGCGGGTTTTCGCCTGGACGAATGGGTCGAGGGGGAGGCTTGGCGCAACGACCCGAACATCGGCCTCTTCGTGATCCTCGCCCGCGCGTTCGTGGGCCTCGTGCCCGCTGCCGAACCTCACGGCCTCGCGCGCGGAGAAGCGGCGCGCTTTCGAGTGACGAGCATCCTCCCGGACGGAAAAATCGAGCTATCGCTCCGCGGCCACGCCCACGAGGAACTGGAGAACGACGCGAAGAGGATTCTCGCTATCCTTGCGAGGCCTGGAGCACCGCGGATCGGCGACGGCTCCAGCCCGGAAGAAGTGCGCGCCATGTTCGGCTTGAGCAAGAAGGCCTTCAAGCGAGCGGTGGGGCGGCTCCTGAAGGAGAAAGCCGTCGCCGTCGACCGAGCGGGTTTTCTCGTCATTCCGCCGACGCGATAAGACGTCGCCCAGACCACGGATCCATTCGTGACCCAAGCCTCCCCTAGAACGCCGCATCGAAGGCTTCCGACCGGCGCTCGCGGACTCCGCGGGTGGCCGAGCGTCCTCTGCGCGATCGCCCTGGCTTGCTCGAGCCGATCGAGCGGGAGCGACGTCACCGCCAGCCAAGCCTGCGCAGACTTCGCCAACGCCAACTGCCAGCGACTCCAAACGTGCGCGCCGCCCCTGCTGAAAGTGGACTTCGGCGACCCGGGGACGTGCACGACGCGTTTCACGCTCAAGTGCCCTCCGGGGTCGACGGCGAGCGGTTCGACGTGGACGCCGGGCGCCCTCGAGGCGTGTGCTCGCGCGCTCGAAGCGCAGACCTGCGAGGAATACTTGAACGGCTACCTTTCCGGGGAGGCTCCGCCGGCATGCGCGTTCACCGGGTCGACCCCGATCGGATCACCTTGCGCGGTGGACGCGCAGTGCGCGAGCGGATTCTGCGAGGACATCGAGGCGAACGCGTGCGGGGTCTGCGCGACGCGTTCCCCGGTGGGCGGGGCGTGCGCGTCGCCGGCCGATTGCGAAGAGACAGGGCTCACCTGCGTCGGCGGGTCTTGCGTTCCCCTGGCCGTGTTCGGCGCCGAGTGCGACGAGTCCCACCCGTGTCAGCCGCTCCTCTATTGCTCCCCGAGCGGCATGTGCGTGGCACGGCTGGGCGTCGGAGGGACATGCAATCCGAACGTCAACGAGGATGCCTGCGACCTGACCGTCTCGCTGACGTGCAACCTCGACAGCATGTGCGTCGAGGCCTCGATCGCGCCGATTGGTGCCGCGTGCGGCCGATCGGCGACCGGATCGGTCACCGTGTGCGAGGCGAGCGGCACCTGTCTCACGCCGGGAGGGTCCACCCAAGGGATGTGCGAAGCCGCGGCGGCGGAGGGCGCGGCGTGCAATCCGACGACGGGGCCGATCTGCATGCCTCCGGCAGGCTGTCTCGGCCAGGTCTGCACCATCCTCGATCCCGCGACCTGTCACTGAGTGCTCGCGCGCACCGAGGTCGAGCGACTCGGACGAGTCGCGCACTCGTTACACAAAGAGTGCGGCTCGATTAATCTGGGCGTAGAGCGCCAAGCCCGTCCGTAGGCCGAGCGTGGCCATTGAGCGGCGGGTAATGCGCGCGAGCAGTGCCACGCTCCCACTGCCGAGCACCAGACCAACGAGCACGCGATCCGCGCCTTCGTCGCGCACCTCGGTGACACGAGCGGCGAGCACGTTCAAGATGCTCGACGCTCCAGGCGGCTCGAGAGCGAGGCTTACGTCGCGAGCGAGTGCACGTGCCCGAACCTTTGCTCCAAGAGGTTGATCGATACGCCCGACCCAGAGAGCGCCGCCATCGAACGACACCTGCGTCAGTTCATTGGGGGCGTCGTGCGCGGCGACGGTGGCGTCGATCACCACGCCCGTGTCGTCATTCATTGCCCGCGCCAGATCCAACCTCGTCACGATCTGATGAAGAGGTCCGCTGGCGACTACACGACCCGCGTCGAGCACCACGAGATGGTCGGCGAGGCGTGAAAGTTCGGCGATCGAGTGACTCACGTAAACAATCGGGATCGACAGCTCGTCCCGCAGCCGCTCTATGTATGGCAGGATCTCGTGTTTGCGCGCCTCGTCGAGGGCCGCCAGCGGTTCGTCCATCAAGAGCACGCGGGGGCGTCGCAGCAGGGCCTGCGCCATCGCCACCCGCTGCCTTTCGCCGCCCGAGAGTCGATCGGGTCGTCGCTCGAGCAATGGAGCGATGCCGAGAAGGGTCACGACGAAGTCTCGGTCGATTCGCTCCGGGTCGCGGCTGCGCTTATGTCCATATTCGATATTCTCGAGCACGGACAAATGGGGAAACAGGGCATGCTCCTGGAACACGCAGCCGACCGCGCGGCGGTGGACGGGCACGAACAGTTTGCGGGCGTCGTCTTGCCACCACTCGTCCAAGACCTGCACCTCTCCCTCGCCTCGATCCAGACCCGCCAGGAGGCGCAGACATGTCGTCTTCCCAGATCCGGATGGGCCGAAAAAGGCGGAAATGCCCTTTGGCGGCAACTCCAAGTCGATCTCGACACAGAACGAACCACGCGAAAGGCGCAGCGCCATGCGGATTCTCGGAGGTCTAGGGGTGTTTGGGCGGAGCACGGAACGAATGGAGGGCGAGCAGCGCCAGGAAAGAGAAGAGAACCATACCGCCGGCGAGTCGGTGCGCGTCGCCGTACTCCAATGCCTCGACGTGGTCAAACAGTGCGACCGAAAGGACGCGGGTCTTGCCGGGAATGTTGCCGCCCATCATCAGCACGACGCCG
>JBAULD010000573.1:0-4384 GCA_049578005.1 Polyangiaceae bacterium | reverse complement strand
TGGCGGAGCCGTACAGTGTCTTGAGCGCGTCGATGCTGCCGACGCTGGAACCGGGCGACTGGATCGTGGGCAGCAAGCTCGCGTACGGGTCGGCGGCCGCCAAGATGCCGCGGCGAGGGGACGTCATCATCTTCCGGTCGGCAACCGTCGGGTTGGCCGCGCCCGACGCTCCGCCCGTTCTCGTGAAGCGCGTCGTCGGGACGCCTGGGGACCACATTACGATGCAGGCCGGGTTTCCGATCATCAACGGATGGCGGGTCCCGGCGTGCGACGTCGGTCCGTACATTTATCCGCTTCCCGACGGGCAGGGCGGGGCGTTCCAGGGCCGCTTGCTCGTGGAGTTCCTCGACGATCGCGCGTATCTCACGGTGCACGCCGGGTCGAAGCCCTTTGCCGGCGAGTACGAAGTGAAGCCTGGCGAAGTCTTCGTGCTGGGCGACAACCGGAGCAACAGCGTCGATTCGCGGGCGTGGAACGAGGGGCGGGGAGGCGGGGTTCCGTTTGCCGGCGTGGACGCGCGGGCGCAGTGGTTCTTGGTCGGAACGCACATCGACGGTCGGTCCGACTGGAGCCGCGTGCTGCGCTCGCTCGATGCCACGCGCACGCTCTTGCACGTGGAGGGCAGCGACAGCGGCCCGCTCGACGAAGGCATCGCCAAGTGTTTGAAGAACCCCCCGAAAGAGACGCACCCGCCGCCGCCGGGTGTCATGAGCGCGCCGCCGGTCCGCCCGCCGCTGGAGGGCAACGGTCTGTGATGGCGTCGACGCAGCGGGAGAACGCCGTTCCCCTGGGACTGTACGGGACCTTCGCGGGTGCGTTGCTCGTGGCGCTGGTCCTCGTGGCCGTCTTGGCGTGGCCGCGCGGGCCGACGCTCGTACCGGCTCGCGACACGACGTTTCAGACGGACTCGCCGCCTTAGAACCCCGGGGCGGGGCACGAGGGGAGAGAGAACCGCAAGGGCGCTAGGGACGCCAGGGTTAGAGAGAAATGGGCGCGCAGAGGGCGCCCGATCCCCTGGCGTTCCTTGCGCCCTTGCGGTCCATCCTCTTTCATCGTCTGCCGCGTCTCATAGGTTGCTCGCGGACGGCCCTCACGCGCCACACCTTCGAAAATCGGTCGTGAATTCCGATAATCGGAGTCCGTGAGCTCCCCGGCCGGCGTAACTTGGCCGTAACACGACGCCAATATGCGGTGCTTTTGGCTGAATTTCCTCGGGGTGCGGTGCCCCAGGCCGGAAGGCCCAATCCTTGTAGTGGAGTCTCGACAGTTCCCGTCCTGCCATCAAGGCACCGACGCACGGACTGAACTCGTAATTCGGAGGATTCCACTATGAAAAAATCGTTAGCCATCGCCGCGCTCGTCGCGGTTGGCGGAGTCGCGGCGAGTGCCGCGGCGGCAACAGCGCTGCCGAACTTTCTCGGCTCGGACACGCTGTTCACGGTCACCAAAACCGCCTTGATCAACTGCGGCGCGCCCGCCAACGCGCTCACGTACTTGGGCACCGGCTCGGGCAACGGCGAGTCCGGAATGATCGCCGGCACGCAAGCCATCGCGCCGATGTCGCGATTCCTCGGCAGCAACATCTGCACGGTCGCAGGCGGGCTGCCCGAGCTCGAGACCGCCCAGGGTTTGGTCGTCGGCCTCGACGGCGTCTCGGTCCTCGGATCGAAGGCGACCGCCATCGCCCCGGGCGGAACAGGCACGTCCTGCAACGGCGTGGACAGCACGGACTGCGTTCCCGAGAGCACGGGGCTCGCCTTCAGCGGATCCGTTTCGGTGCCGAACAGCCCGAACGCCGCCATCCCGACCTACACCTATACCTTCGCGAGCTGGAAAGACGTTCTCTCCGTCATTTACGGCGGTCTGAGCAACAGCAGCCAGAACACGGCTACGGGCGACTCGGGCTGCAACAGCAACGTTCGTAACTACCTCGCCAACAACTGGGGCAGCTTGTTCCAGAACCCGGGCTGTGGCTCGGGGGCTTGCACGATCCTCCAGCACGCGTTCCGCCGCGACGACTCGTCGGGCACCTCCGACATCTTCCAGCAGCTCCTCGGGCTCAGCCCGTCGCCGACCAGCGGATCGAACCGCAACTTCGGCACGAGCCCGTTCTGCAACGTCGGTGAAGTCGGCGTGAAGGCCGCGACCGCGACCAACCCGATCCAGATCACGACGACCATCCCGCACCATCTCACGACCGGCCAGGTCGTCACGATCGTCGGCGTCGGCAAGAACATCGACAACTCCGCCGCCAGCGGCGGGAACACGGCCGCCAACGGCAACAACCTCACGGTCACCGTCGTCGACGGCATGAACTTCACGATCGCCAAGGACGGCACGGTCGCCGGCAACGGAAGCGGCGTCGGCAGCTACGCCATGGTGCTCCTGCCGCCCCCCGCCGGCCTGCTCTCGACGCCGGTCTCCACCGACTACCGCGAGCTCGACGTCATTCGTCGCCCCTGCGCGAGCGCGATCACCGCCAAGGAAGACGTCTGCAACCGCGACGGCAACCTCGGCCTCGTTCTCCCGATCGTGCCGACGGACTTCCTCGGCTCGATCGCGGCTCAGTACCCGACCACGGCCTGCGCGGCGACCAACTTCTCGGTCCCCGGCACGACGGTGACCGACCCGAACACGGGCTTCGCCGTGAAGGTCCCCTGCCCCAACGGCGAGCCGCAGCACGGCGGTAACCTCTGCGTCATGCCGGTCGACGCCTCGGGCAACACGAACTGCCTCAACGCCGCAGGCAACATCCCCTTCGCGTTCAGCCCCACTGCGGTCAACGGCATCCTCCCTGGAAGCGCCGACGGTCGCGTGTACAACTCGCACCTCGTCACGGGCCCCGCGGCGACATCCACGTACCAGGTCGACACCTTCAACCGCTCGATCATCGGCGCATGGTACCGCCTCCACTCGGCGCACACCCTCGTCGCCGGCGGCACCAAGTGCCTTCAATCGGACGCGACCCTCGAGGTCGGCTGCCTCGTGCAAGCCAGCCCGTGCAGCCTCGGCTACGCCGGTCGGACCGCCGATCAGTGGGACACCGGAGCCTCGAACGCGCCGACGACGCTGGCCTACAAGGTCAACGAAGTTCTCCCGCTCTCGCAGTGCGTGCAGACCTTCGGCTACGCGCTCTCGCGTAAGCTCTACCTCGACACGATCGTCGGCTGGAATGCTCTCGTGCCGAACGACGGGACCTACGGCCCCGACGAGCTCGCCCTCGCCAACTGCGAGGCCAGCGAGGCGTTCATCGGCCCGATCATGACGGCGAACAACTTCGTCAACTTCGCCGCCGCCTCGGCGCCGAACAACGGCGCTCCCTTCGCGGAAGACTTCAACGAGCCGATGATCTGCCCGACCCAGGCCCCCGCCGCCACGACCGCCAACGTCGTCGCGTACACGGGCAACGTCGCCCCGATCCCGAACACCGGCACGGTCTGCGGCAACGGCGTCCTCGAGGCGTATGAGGACTGCGACGACGGCACCGCCGGCGCCACCGGCGCGCCCAACACGTACTCGCCGCTCAACGGCGGCAACGGCCACGGCACCGCGTCGACGCCCTGCTCGACGACCTGCCGCTGGACGGGCGCCGCTGCCTCGATCGATCCGGGCAACTGCGCAACTCCGGTTGTCACCGGCGCCGCCTGCGTCCGGACCGACGGCACGGCCGGCCGCTGCTACGTGCTCCCGGCGACGGGGCTCCTCAGCTGCGTTCCGTGACCCGAATCGCCTGAGCCCATGCATCGGGGAAGCCGACCGAGCGCATAGCCAAGGCGACGTTTGAAGGAGAGGGCGCATCCCGCGAGGGGTGCGCCTTCTTTCTTTTTGTCACACGGACGTCGCACGAGCGGGCGTGGTCTCGTGCTAGCGACCCCCAAAATGGCCGCCGACAAGTTCCAGCGAGCGATGGATTGCCACCGCGCCGGCCGGCTCGAAGAGGCGGAGAAGCTCTATCGGCAGGTCCTCGCGCGCGACCCGGCGCACGCCCGCGCAGCCTACTTGATCGGTGCGATCGCGCTGGGCGCCAGTCGGGCGGACGCGGCGGAGGAACCGTTGCGGCGCGCGACCCAGCTGGAGCCCGCGAACCCCGCGTACCACGCGAACCTCGCAGAGGCGTACCGCCGGCTGGGCCGGTACCCGCAGGCCATCGCGTCGTTCGAGACCGCGATGTCCCTCAAGCCCGATATGGACGAGCCCCCGTTCAATCTCGGGCTGCTCATGGAGTACGCCGGCGAGCTGGAGGTCGCGGTCGCGTGCTTCGAGCGCGCGGCGGAGAACAAGCCGGACAGCGCGGTGATCGCTCGGAGACTCGAAGACGCGCGGGCGAAGCACGCGGCGCGCGGACGAAGCGAGCTTTCGCCCGGGCCTCACGAGTTGGCGATCC
>JBAULD010000572.1:0-6470 GCA_049578005.1 Polyangiaceae bacterium | reverse complement strand
CGCGCGGCAACGAATTGATCCGCGCGTACATGGATCGCGACTTTCGCACACCAAAGGACTTCGACTCTTTTCTCTATACGAGCCAGATCTTGCAAGCGATCATCATCCAGTACGCCGCGGAGGCGCACCGGCGCCGTTGGCCGTACAATGCCGGGAGCTTGTACTGGCAGCTCGACGACTGCTGGCCGGTGGCGTCATGGTCGGGTATCGATTACTTCGGGCGCTGGAAGGCGCTGCATTATTTCGCCCGTCGTTTCTTCGCGCCGGTCTTGGTGAGCACGGTCGAGGAAGGGGGCCTCGTGCGTGTGTACGTGATTTCCGACCGCCGCGAGCCCGCCGCGGTCAGGCTCCTCCTGCGGCTTGTCGACTTCGGCGGGCGAGAAGTCTGGCGCAAGGAGAGCGACGTACGTCTCGACGCGAACGCGTGCAATGTGCATTTCGCGGCGCCGGCGGACGAGATCCTCGGGACCGCGGAACCGAGTCGGACAGTGTTCGTAACCGAGGTCTTCGAGGGCGCTGCCCTCCTGAGTCGCAACCTCTACTATTTCGTGACGACGAAGAACATGGATCTACCAGCTCCAGAGCTCGAGCTCGAAGTCACGCCTTTCGAGGGTCACCTGTCGGTACGGATTGGATCCAAGAGGCTGGCGCGCCACGTGCGGCTCTCGACGGACGCTTCCGACGGGATCTTCTCGGACAACTACTTCGATCTGCTCCCCGGCGAAGTCGTGACCGTGGATTGGACGGGTCCGACCGCAGGGCAGGTCCTCGCGCACTCAATCCGAGACACATATCGATAGCCTCCAAACAAAGCAGCCCCGAGAGTCCGCCGCCTCGCCACCGCAGCGAACACTTCTTGCCTAGGCCCTCGCGCGTCATCAACGGTCGATGTCGAGTTCGGCGCCCGTGCAGATTCGGTGTACCCTACGGAGATGCGGCTCGTGATACTCCTGGTCCTCGCGTCCACCTTTGGCGGTACAGGTTGCTTCTGGTGGGGACCCCGTCGCGATCGTGAGGTTTACGTGGAGCGGCGACGCGACCACGACGACCATCGCGAGCGCCGTGAGGAGCACCGCGAAGAGCGACACGAGGACCATTGAAATGGGCGATTCGGATTGCCGGGCTCGGTCGAGGCGTGGCTGTTACGGCCCACCCGCCTCGGACGACGGTGCCGGACCGGCGTCCCCGGCATCCGAGGCGCTCGGGACGCAGATGCCGTAGTCAAGTCCGCCGTCCGTAGCGTCGCACGTGCCGCCGGAGGCGCAAGGTGCACCAAGGTTGGTTGCGGCGCACAAGGCGGTGCAGACGGGCCCAGCGCCCAAGTCGAAGCAAGACGCGTTCGCTACGCAGTCGCTGACCGCCGCGCACGGCTCACCAACGCGAACGGATCCCGCGGCCATGCACGCGAGATCTTGGCCCGTGAGCGTCGCCGGGGGACACCAATTGCCGACGCTACAGTCGGTGCCGAGTGGCGTACACGCGGCGGCCGCCTGGTTGACGGCGATCGCGACGTTGAGCGCTCCTGACCCAACCTTGACGATGACGCCATCGGTCTCGAATGTGTACGTGACCGTCGTCGTGGTCCCGTTCTCAATCGTAAACGCCTGTTCGGGACTGGACACGAGCGTGGCGGTGACGGGTTGGAGGTTGCCGAACGCGTCAACTCGATCGAGGGTCCAACATTCGTTGGGATAATAATAATAGCACGTAGTCAAAGTCGCTGTGTACTGCCCGGCCGCGAGAGTGGTAGAGAGCTCCCGCGCGCCCGCATCGTCGCCGCTGAAGAGGGTCGTTTCCGGACCACAGCAAGTCGAACCGGTGATCGCGATGCTCGCATTGGTCAACACGTAGGTGTTTCCATTGGCAACCGTCGACAGCGGCACTGAAAGAGTGCCGATCTCGCCCGGTGCGTCCTTCCCCGGGCCACTGCTGCTGCACGCCCCAACCGTCGCTACACAGAATAGCAATGTCGTATTACGCACAATTGAATTCATCGGCTTGACTCCTTCGGCAGTGCATGCCAACCGGTTCGCTTAGGAGGCCGCCCGGGCCTCTCCGGGTGGACCTCCGTATTGCGTTCGAGCGACGCGGCGCGATTAGAGTCGCAGCGCGAGCCTTCGGCCATGCTCATTTTGACGCGCTGCCTCATGGCGTACGTTCGAGGGGGGGCGACAGGTCGGTCTTTCGAAGGCGAACCTTGATTGACAAGGAGACCACGGCGAAGCGGATGGCTCGGCTCATCCGGAAAGGGTTTGGCCTCGCCGTTCGTCGCGCAAAGCCCGAGCTGCGCCGCGCCCTCCCGCGGTCGCGCTGGCCAAGCGCGTGCATTGCATCCGATCGCACGCGCCGCCCTGCGCTTTAACCTCGTGAGCGATTCCGGGGTCGGGCGCGGGGCGGCACCGTCCCGCTCGCCCCGCCTTCGCACCGCGGGCCCGGGCCTTGCCCGAGAGCCCCCAACGGCGAGACGGGAGTGGCCGGCGCTTCGCTGGCACTTGGGGTTGGCGCCGCCTCGATCATTCTCTTTGTCACCCTCACGCGGCTGGGACCGCGCTTCGTTAGCACGGTCGATCTTGGTCGCGATGCTCCCCTTTGTGTGCCAGTTTCAGTGCAAGGCATCCTGCTCGGCGCGGGATTTGGGAGGTCGCGTGGACGATGAAATCGCCTCCAACCGCAACGTGGAGGCCGGCGCGATCGAGGCCGCGGCCTACGTGGGCGCTGCCATCGTCGCGCTGAAGGTCGGTCCGTAGCGCCATGGACGTCCGCGGCGACGGTTTTTACGACGACTGGGAGTTGCAGGGTATTGGGCTGTCCCCCTTCGTCGACGGGGCTCCTCGTTTGCGACGTTCCCCGCGGCTGATCTCGAGGCAGCAGAGGAGAGCGCTCTACCGCGCCGCGACCCACCTCTGCGAGCTGTACGAGGAGCTGGCTGATATTCTGGCGCTTCGCCCCGACGTGCTCACCGGGTTCTTCGGCCTCACCGAAACTCAACGAGCGCTCTGGCTAGCGTCGGCGGGAAGCTGGCACACGGTCGCTCGAGCGGACCTCTTCTTCACGACGGACGGCCGAATCGTCGCCTGCGAGCTCAACTCGGATACCCCCAGCGGAATGGACGAAGCCTGGCTCCTCGGAGCCGACGGTCGTCGGCCGTACACGGATCCCAATCGCAACCTGCGTCGGGATTTCGTCGCAGCCCTCCCGGGACGCGCGGGCGAGACGGTCGGCATCGTGTATCCAACGGATCTGCCGGAGGACGAATCGCTGCTGCGCCTCTATCGGCGGTGGATCGAGGCTTCCGGCCGGCGTGTCGTCTGCGGAGCGCCGGCCAACCTAGACGTCGACGCCGCCGGCTTTGCAACGCTGTTCGGCGAACGGATCCACGTGCTGCTGCGCCACTACAAGGCCGATTGGTGGTGCGAACGGTTGCCGCTCTACCAGGACCTCCCTGGACCGCCGGACGCGCGCCCCCTCACCCGCGAGCTTGCGTGCGTCATCGGCCCGCTCCAAACGGGCAAGCTGGCCGTCATTAATCCTCTGGGGGCGATTGTCTCGCAAAACAAGCTCTCGCTGGCGTTCTTCCATGAGCACAAGGACTGGTTTTCGCCGCGTGCGCGCGAGCTGATCGCGCAATATATGCCTTTGACGAAAAGGCTCTGCGATTGCGATCTGGACCAGATCGAGCGAATCAAAGACGAGTGGGTGCTGAAGAGCGACTATGGTTGCGAAGGCACCGAGGTGATCGTCGGAAAGGACACGGCGCAGGGAGACTGGAGTCGCGTGCTTCGCGGGGCAGTACCCTCCCGGTGGATCATTCAAGCTCACTTTGAAGCGGAGCGCGGGGACCAAGGCGAGATGACGAACTACGGCGTGTTCGTCATCGCGGGCCGGGCTACGGGCATTTACCTGCGCGCTTCGAGCGGACCCACCGATGCGTTTGCGCAGATTGTCCCTATTTTCGAACGTGGCCCGCTCGATTTATCCCCGGCGCCCCATCACGCCGACGGAGACCATCGCACACCGGTTGCCGCGGAGCTGCTCGATGCCTACGCCCCCGCCCGAGCGTGGCGTCCCTTTGTAAAGCTCCTCGTCGCTCTCGCCGACGAAGAGGCACCTCCGTTCGTCGCGACGGAGGGGACAAGTAGCGCGGCCGTCGCTGGTCGGAAGCTGAGCGCTCAAATGCGCCACATGGTCGAGCGCGCGCTCGTGATTTGCGACTTGCCCGGACCAGAATCCGTCGCATTCGGCGCCGCAATGGCGGAAGACGCCGACCTGGTCGTGCAAATCGAGAACTTGCCCCACGCTCGCGAGGTCGTACCGCTGCGCGAAACCTTGGCGGCGCTGGTTCACTTCGCTCCAAGCGTTCGCGCGGCGAAACTTGCACGTTCACGGTCCGACCCGCACAAGGAAGTTGCCGGCCGGCACGGCGTTGTCGTGCTGGATCGCCGTCGACTTGGGACGACGCAAACTCCGAGGACGGAGTTCGACAACCGGCACTGGGCCTACCTGCCCTCGTCGACTGCGCTGCAACAACTCGACGTGCGCCGCGTCGTCTACGTGCATCCCTGCGGCGACGGCCGGGAGCTCGACGACCTCAACGAAGAGCTCGTTCAATACGAGCGCCACGGGCTCCCGGTGTTGTTCCTCGAATGTGGGGCTGACCTCCCCGACCCGAGCGACTCGACTCCACACCGGGTCAGCCGCCGGCCGACTCCGTTTTCGCACTGGCTTCCTGCCGGGCCGGGGGACGCATGACCGAGGGATACAGGCCGATGGCCGTTCGCGTTCGCCCGGGCGTAGTTGAGGCCACGCTCGGCGATGTCGCCGGAGTGGTCGGCGTGGCTCGCCGTGCGTTCGAGGTCGGCGGCGTCGAGTACGTCGACGTTGACCTGTCGGCGGAGACGATCGAGCAATTTCCTGTGGAGCGACGGAACTCGTTTTACGATAGAAAGATAGTCTTCACGCGCCTTCGGCTTCCTCGAACGAGCGTGGAGCCCGAAGAGGCGTCGTCGTCGAACCCGATCGACCTGCCCCTCTTTTATCGCAGGCGCGCCGAGATCCAGCGGGTGGTTTCCGGGGAGTGGTACCACCGTGTCGGCAACGTCGAGCAGGACCCCACCGCGGAGGCTGCCGACGTGGCGGGACGAGTGAGCCGGCGCCGAGCAATGCTCATCGCTGCGGGTGTCGGAGTCGTCGTCGTGGGCGTTGCTGCATATGCCGTTTCCTCGTGCCAGCAAGACGAGTCCCGCAACGGCAGCTGGGGCCGCTCGGGGGGCGGGTACGGCGGTTACCACGGTGGAGGCTTCGGGTCGTGACGACGGACTTGAGGGGCGGCTTTGCACTGCGCGGAGACGGGCAGGGGAGCGCCGGACGCTCGGCGTTCTTCGCATTGCAGCTCGCCGTCGCCTCTTATCCAGGGGACCCCCTCCGCCGCGATCTCGCCGAGTGCACGAGCCGGGTGATGGAGCCGTTGCCGTCCGATCCGTCGGAGTCGATCGCGCGCTGGTTCGGTGCCCTGACGGCGTGTCTTCCGGTCGTGGACTACGGAATCTGGGACTTCACCCTCGTCCCGTCGGTGGCTACGACGGAGTTCCGCTCTTGGGTGGACGGAGTCCGACAGGAGGCGTCGCTGCCTCCCGATCCGGCCGAGACCAGCGCCTTCTCGGATCGGGAACCCGTGTACTTCGTCGCCACGTTCGCCGCCCTGTCCGGTGACGTCGGATGGGCCGATTGGGTCCGCTTCTACGCCGAGCGGGTGGAGCGCGAGCGCTACTTTGAGCGACGGACGTTCGAGGCCCTCGTCGAAGCCCTGGCCCAGACCGCGGCTGGTCTCGCGCACGGACGCACGGACGTTCTGCTTTCGACGTTGCCTCGGCCCGAGATGGGGGACCCGTTGGCAGAGCGTTTCGTCACGGCCAGTGCGCTCCGTTCGGACGGGTGGAGCTACATGCGGCCGGTCTTCTGAAGCGGTGTTGGAGCGCCGTAGGAGCCGACTCCGCTTTCGCCCGAGCGCTGCCCTCTCGTCTTCGCGGGTCATCGTCCCGGCGGTCCGGATCGGAGCGCACTGAACCGGCGCCTGCTGGGGCGCGCTACTGCGGAATGCCGCACAACGCAAAAGCCTGAGACGCGGTCGGGCAGACCGGGCAGCCGGCGAATGCGACGGAGGTCATAGTAGGCCCCTGGCAGGCGCATTCCCCCAGAGGACAAGTGCACGTCACGGCGTAGATGTCGTCGCCGTTGCACGTCTCCTGGGCGACAACAACACACGATACCGCGCCATCGGGCCCGCCGCCGCCGCCTCCACCGCTCGGGCCCGGGGCACACTTGGGCGGAGCCGAGCCGGGGATCATGGGCGGGGCCGAGTCGACATCCGGGCCGACGAAGACCGGAAAGGCGCTTGCCGCCGGCGGGGTCTGCCCCGACGTGGGCGCAGTGGACGCGCTTCCGCCGGACGACGCGTCCACGGGCATCGGGCC
>JBAULD010000571.1:0-2119 GCA_049578005.1 Polyangiaceae bacterium | reverse complement strand
ACGACGTGCAGTGGACCGTCGGCAACGAGTTCGATGTCGTGTCCGTGAGCATCGATCCGAACGATACTCCGGAAACCGCGGCGAAGAAGCGCACGCAGGTCGTCTCCGGCTATCCGCGCGCGAAGGGAAGCACGAGCGGATGGCACTTCCTCGTCGGCGACGAGGAAAACATTCGCCGCGTGACCGATGCGGTCGGCTTCAAGTACCGTTACGACGCACGCCAGAAGCAGTACGCGCACCCGGCGGCCATCTACCTCCTCACGCCCGAAGGCCGAATCGCTCGATATCTATATGGCATTCAATTCGATCCCGGCGACGTGCGCCTCGGCCTGCTCGAATCGAGCGAAGGCCGCTCGATTACGACCACGGAGAGGCTCCTTCTCTTTTGTTATCACTACGATCCGCAAGGGAAGCACTACTCGCTCGTCGCGATGAACGTCATGCGTCTCGGTGGCGGCGTGACCATGGTTCTCCTCGGCGGTTTCCTGGCCGTCATGTGGGCGCGTGAACGCGGCCGAAAGAATCACCGGGAACGAGACCAGAGCGAATCCACTGCGACCACGAGAAACGACAAACCTGGGACGGCCATGTTGTCATGAATGAACCCGCCACCTTCCAGTTGCCCGAACAGATGTCGACGATCGCCGGCGACGTCGATTGGCTATATTATTTCATCTACTGGCTCAGCGTCGTCCTCTTCGTGGCGATCATCTCCGCCATGGTTTATTGGGCGATCAAGTACCGCGAGCGAAAGGGCCACAAGGCCGAGCCCACGGGGCACAACATGCCCCTCGAGATCGCGTGGACCGTCGCACCGATCTTCATCTTGGTGTTCCTCTTCCACAAGGGGTTCCAGGGCTACATGGACATGACGGTCGCGCCGGCCAATTCGATCGAAGTCCGCGTCAACGCGAAGCAGTGGGGCTGGGAGTTCGTCTATCCGAACGGCGGCGCCGACAACGAGCTGCACGCGCCGGTGCACAAGCCGGTCAAGCTCATCATGTCGTCGACCGACGTCATTCACTCCCTCTTCGTCCCGGCCCTTCGGATCAAGCGCGACATCGTCCCGGGCGTCTACAGCTCCCAGTGGTTCGAGGCGACGCACGTGGGGCAGGACGACATCGTGTGCGCCGAGTACTGCGGAGGCCGAAGCAAAGACGCCAATGGCGACGAGCTCCCGTTCGCGCAGATGACCGGTCACTGGTCCATGCACTCTCTCTTGCACGTCGAGTCGGAAGAGGACTTCACCAAGTACCTCATGGGTATCGGCGACAAGTGCGCCGGCTTCACCGCCAAAGGGCAGAACTGCCCCGACAGCGTCATGCTCGCGGAAGGCATGAAGCTTTACACGAAGAAGGCATGTATCGGCTGTCATACGACCACCGGGGCTCGGCTCGTCGGACCGTCGTGGAAGGGCATCTGGGGCAAGCAAGAATCGACGGACCACGGCTCGGTGAAGGTCGACGAGAACTACATCCGCGAGTCGATCCTCGACCCCCAAGCCAAGATCGTGACCGGCTTTCCCCCGACCATGCCGCCGTTCCGTGGCCAGATCACGGACCAGGAAATCGACGAGCTCGTCGCATATATCAAGTCGCTCAAGGACTGAGGAGATTCTAGCCATGGCAGCAGTCGACATCCCGCTCGTAGGGGGTCACGCGGAAGAAGCAGAAGGCGACCCGCACGCCAACTACCTCAAGGCGAAGCACGGTATCGGGTCGTGGATGTTGACGGTCGACCACAAGCGCATCGGCCTGATGTACTTGACGATGGTCAGCATCGCCTTCCTCGTCGGCGGCGTCTTCGCTCTCCTCGTACGGCTGGAGCTCTTTACGCGCGGAAAGACGATCGTCGACGGCGAGACGTACAACCGCTTCTTCACGCTTCACGGCGCGGTGATGGTGTTTCTCTTCATCATCCCAAGCGTCCCGGCGGCGCTCGGAAACTTCTTTTTGCCGATCATGATCGGCGCCAAGGACGTCGCCTTTCCGCGGCTCAACCTCCTCAGCTTCTACATTTATCTCCTCGGGCTCGCCGTCATTCTGCTCAGCCTCGTGCTCGGCGCCGTCGACACGGGCTGGACCTTTTACACGCCCTACAGCGTGCAGACGGCGAACAG
>JBAULD010000570.1:0-1940 GCA_049578005.1 Polyangiaceae bacterium | reverse complement strand
AGCCGATGGCACCAGAATCGACCAAATCGACCGGTCCGTCATCCGGTAGCCCATCGGACACTGCACGGAGCGCCCTCGTCACCCCGGATTCTGCACCGCCGTGTAATCTAATCAGGGGACGAACGTCGTCCGTATGACGGTGAGGAGAGGCTTCCCGCCCCACTGTCGACTCTCTACATCATGGCCCCAACAAAGAACCGACGCATTCTGGTCATCGACGATACCCCGTCGATTCATCAAGACTTTCGCAAACTCCTTTCGCCTTCGCCCCGCCCTCAAAGCGCTCTCGAAGCCGACGAGCAGGCACTCTTCGGAACCAAGGCCGCGTCGAAAACGCGAGAGCCGCTGTACGAGGTCGATAACGCTCTCCAGGGGCGAGAAGGGCTGGACATGGTGATTCGAGCGCTGCGCTTGAATCGGCCCTACGCGCTTATCTTCACCGACATGCGAATGCCGCCGGGTTGGGACGGTGTGGAAACGATCCAGCGCATTCTCGAAGTCACTTCGAGAGTAGAGCTCTGCATTTGCAGCGCCTACTCGGATTACTCGTGGCACGACGTCATCCGGCGCCTGGGGCGGCCCACGCTGCGCCTCTTGCGCAAACCGTTCGAAACGCACGAAGTGCTGTCTCTGACCGCCGAGCTGACCGACAAATGGCAACGTTTGAACGGAGACGACGCCGCGACGAACGCAGGTGGCCGATGATGCGGGCACTCGCGCATCCCGCGCTCCAAGTTCTGGGGGCGGCGGGGGCTCTGCTCATCTTCACATGGCCGTTCTTGGTATTCGACCGACCCATCCAGGTGTTCCTGTCCTTCTTCATCACCTGGCCCTTGATCATCGGGCTGCTCTTCGCGTTCTCGCGCGCGAACGGAGACCCTCAGACCGAAGCCCTCGAGTCCGCGTCGGACGAGCAAGACCATGCTTAGTACCGGCCACGTCGTCCTCGTCGTCTGCGCCTACGTCGGGTTTCTCTTCTTCATCGCCCGTTTCAGCGAGCGCCGGCGGGCCAGCGGCACCGGTTGGACCAACAGTCCCAGTGTCTACGCGCTTGCGCTCGGCGTGTACTGCACGACATGGACTTTTTACGGAAGCATCGGCAAGGCCACCGTAGACGGCATGCTCTTCTTGCCGGTCTATCTGGGACCCACGATCGGCATGTTCTTCGCGCCGACCATCCTTCGGCGCCTGATTCGCCTCAAAGAGGCCCATCGCATCACGAGTCTGGCCGACTTCATTTCGGCTCGATACGCGAAATCACGGCTCGTCGCGGCGATCGTGACGGTCATGCTTCTCTTCGGAACCATTCCGTACGCGGCACTTCAGCTCAAATCGGTCGGGGACACGTTCACGCTCGTCATCGGGGGCGATGGTGGCTCGTTCGGAACCGTCCGCTGGGTCATGCCCCTCGTCGTCGTCATGATGATCGCGTTCACCGTCGTTTTCGGCATCCGACGGCTGGATCCGACCGAACGCCACCCCGGAATGGTCGTCGCCCTCGCCGCGGAGTCGCTCACCAAGCTTCTCGCGTTCGTAGTCGCGGGCGTGTTCGTGACGGGATGGGCGTTCGGGGGCTTCTCGGGCTTTCTGTTCCGCCTCTCGGCGGGGCTGCCCACGCGTCTCGGATTCATGCAGAAGGCATCCGGCGAGCAGTTGGTCACCTGGATGACGTACACGCTCCTTTCGACCGCGGCGTTCTCCTTTCTGCCGCGTCAGTTCCACGTCGGCGTCATCGAGAACTCCAACGTGAAGCATACCCGAACGGCGATGTGGCTCACGCCGCTCTACCTGCTCGCCATCAACGTCTTCGTCGTGCCGATTGCGTTCGCGGCATTGACCGTGCTTCCGAAGGGGGCCTCCGCCGATACCTCGCTCCTGGGCCTTCCCCTCCTCGCGGGGCAGCAGTCGATTTCGCTCCTGGTCTTTGTCGGCGGCTTCTC